>DASQFG010000547.1:0-4191 GCA_035633315.1 Nakamurella sp.
GTGTCCTCCATCTCCACGTACGACCCGTCCATGCCGGTGAACTGCTTGGCCACGAAGAAGTTCTGCCCCAGGAAGCGCTCCATCCGGCGGGCCCGGCCGACGAGCAGCTTGTCCTCCTCGGAGAGCTCGTCCATACCCAGGATGGCGATGATGTCCTGCAGTTCCTTGTACTTCTGCAGGATCCGGATGACCTCCTGCGCGACCCGGTAGTGCTCGTCGCCGACGAACTGGGCGTCCAGGATCCGGGAGGTGGAGGACAGCGGGTTGACCGCCGGGTAGATGCCCTTCTCGGTGATGGCCCGGTCGAGCTCGGTGGTGGCGTCCAGGTGCGCGAAGGTGGTGGCCGGCGCCGGGTCGGTGTAGTCGTCGGCGGGCACGTAGATCGCCTGCAGCGAGGTGATGGACCGGCCCTTGGTAGAGGTGATCCGCTCCTGCAGCTCGCCCATCTCGTCGGCCAGCGTCGGCTGGTACCCGACCGCGGACGGCATCCGGCCCAGCAGCGTGGACACCTCGGAGCCGGCCTGGGTGAACCGGAAGATGTTGTCGATGAACAGCAGCACGTCCTGGTTCTGCACGTCGCGGAAGTACTCCGCCATGGTCAGCGCAGAGAGTCCAACCCGCATCCGGGTGCCCGGCGGCTCGTCCATCTGACCGAACACCAGCGCGGTGTCGTTGATCACGCCGGACTCGGTCATCTCCGTGAAGAGGTCGTTGCCCTCGCGGGTGCGCTCCCCCACCCCGGCGAACACCGAGGTGCCGCCGAAGTTCTTGGCCACCCGGGTGATCATCTCCTGGATGAGCACCGTCTTGCCCACGCCGGCCCCACCGAACAGGCCGATCTTGCCGCCCTGCACGTACGGGGTCAGCAGGTCGATGACCTTGATGCCGGTGACCAACTGCTGGGTCCGGCCCTCCAACTGGTCGAAGGGCGGCGGCTTGCGGTAGATCGGCCAGTGCTCGGCGTCCTCGCCCACCCCGGGTTCGTCCAGGCAGGCGCCGAGTGCGCCGAAGACGTGACCCTTCACGACGTCACCGACGGGCACGGAGATGGCCGCTCCGGTGTCCGCCACCGATGCGCCGCGGACTAGGCCGTCCGTGGGCTGCATGGAGATCGTCCGGACGATGTCGTCGCCCAGGTGCAGTGCGACCTCCAGGGTCAGCACCCGCTCCGGGCCCGCCCCGGTCACCGTGACGTGCAGCGCGTTCAACAGGTCGGGGACGCCGCCACGCGGGAATTCGACGTCGACCACGGGGCCGATGACCCGGACGACCCGGCCGTTGGTGGTCGGTGCTTGCACGGTTGCGGTCATGACGAATCAGTCCTCTTCGGTCCCGATAGCGGCGAGAGCGTCGGCGCCGCCGACGATCTCAGTGAGTTCCTGGGTGATCTGGGCCTGCCTGGCCTGGTTGGCCTGCCGGCTGAGGTTGCGGATGATGTCGTTGGCGTTGTCGGTCGCGGATTTGCACGCGGCCCGGCGGGCCGCCGACTCCGATGCGGCCGAATCCAGCAGCGCGGCGTAGATCCTGGTCCTGACGTACTTCGGCAGCATCTCATCCAGCAGCGCGTCCACCGACGGCTCGAACTCGTAGGCGGGCAGCATTTCCGCGCCGGGGTGGCTGTAGTCGTGCTCGACGATCTCCACCTCCATCGGCGCCAGCCGCCGGGCCCGCGCGGTCTGGGTGATCATCGATCGGAAGTGGGTGGAGACCAGGTGCATCTCGTCGATGCCCGGGGTGCCGTCCTCCACGGTCCCCTCCGAGCCGACGGTGAACGCCGGCAGCAGCGCGTCGGACGCCCGTTCCGCGTCGGCGTAGGTCGGCTTCTCCGAGAACCCGGTCCATGACGCAACGACCGGACGCTTGCGGAAGGTGTAGTAGCCCAACCCTTTTCGGCCGATGACGTACATCACCGGCTCCTTGCCCTCGGAACGCAGCAACGCGCCCAGTTCCTCGGCCACCTTGATCGCATTGGCGTTGTAGCCGCCGCACAGCCCGCGATCGGAGGTGATCAACAATATGCCGGCCCGCTTCGGGGTCTCCCGCTCGGTCAGCAACGGGTGGTCCAGGTTGGAGGCGGACGCCAGCGCGGTCAGCACTTCGGTGATCTGCTTGGCGTACGGAGCGGCCGCCGCCACCTTTGCCTGCGCCTTGGCGATGCGGGAGGTGGCGATCATCTCCATGGCCTTGGTCGTCTTCTGCGTGGAGCGGACCGCCTTCACCCGCTGTCGCAGCACCCTGACCTGAGCGCTCATCGGCTACCTCCAGAACCCGTCTCGCCGCTGCGGACCGTCGGCCCGATCATCTGGACCGTCACTTGCCGGCCGCTGCCCGTCGGACCTGGACCTTCTCCTGATCGACCTCGGCCTTGTCCATCGCCTGCACCTCGGCCTGCCGGCCGAGTATGACGCCCTCGGACGTGGTGAACGTGTCGGAGAACTCGGCGAGGCCTGCGATCAGCGCCTTTTCCGTCTCGTCCGAGAGGTCGCCCTGGGTCCGGATCGCCTCCAGCGGGGCACCGGGGGCGTGCCGCAGGTACTGCAGGTACTCACTCTCGAAGCGCCGGATGTCCTGCACCGGTACCCGATCAAGATGACCGCGGGTGCCGGCCCAGATGGAGACCACCTGCTCCTCCACCGGGTACGGCGAGAACTGGCCCTGCTTGAGGAGTTCGACCAGCCGCGAACCACGGGCCAGGGACTGCTTGGACGCCGCGTCCAGGTCGGAGCCGAATGCCGCGAAGGCCTCCAGCTCGCGGTACGCCGACAGGTCGAGGCGCAGCGTGCCGGAGACCTTCCGCATGGCCTTGACCTGCGCGGCGCCACCGACCCGGGAGACCGAGATGCCGACATTGATCGCCGGGCGGACGCCGGCGTTGAACAGGTCGCCCTCCAGGAAGCACTGGCCGTCGGTGATCGAGATGACGTTCGTCGGGATGTAGGCCGACACGTCGCCGGCCTTCGTCTCGATGATCGGCAGGCCGGTCATCGAACCGGCGCCGAGCTCGTCGTTGAGCTTGGCGCAACGCTCCAGCAGGCGGGAGTGCAGGTAGAAGACGTCGCCCGGGTAGGCCTCGCGGCCCGGCGGGCGGCGCAGCAGCAGCGAGATCGCCCGGTAGGCCTCGGCCTGCTTGGAGAGGTCGTCGAAGATGATCAGGACGTGCTTGCCCTGGTACATCCAGTGCTGGCCGATGGCGGATCCGGTGTAGGGCGCCAGCCACTTGAAGCCGGCCGAATCGGACGCCGGCGCCGCGACGATCGTCGTGTACTCCAGCGCGCCGGAGTCTTCCAGCGACTGGCGGACACCGGCGATGGTGGTGCCCTTCTGGCCGATGGCGACGTAGATGCAGCGCACCTGCAACTTCTCGTCACCGGTCTCCCAGAACTGCTTCTGGTTGATGATCGTGTCGACACAGACCGCGGTCTTGCCGGTCTTGCGGTCGCCGATGATCAGCTGGCGCTGACCGCGACCGATGGGCGTCATGGCGTCGATCGCCTTGATGCCGGTCTGCAGCGGTTCGCGGACACCCTGCCGCTCGACCACGGAGGCGGCCTGCAGTTCCAGGGCACGGGTGGTCTCCGCGGTGATCTCGCCCAGACCGTCGATCGGCTGGCCGAGCGGGTTGACGACCCGGCCCAGGAAGGCGTCGCCGACCGGCACCGAGAGCACCTCGCCGGTCCGGGTGACCTGCTGTCCCTCCTCGATGCTCATCGCATCGCCGAGAATCACCGCGCCGATCGAGCGCACATCCAGGTTCAGGGCCACCCCGAGCACCCCGCCGGGGAATTCGAGCAGCTCGTTGGACATGGCCGACGGCAGACCCTCCACGGTCGCGATGCCGTCACCGGTCTCCGCCACGATGCCGACCTCTTCCCGAGAAACATCGGGTGAGTAGTCGGAGACGTAGTTCTGGATCGCAGAACGGATCTCGTCGGGGGAGATCGTCAACTCTGTCATCGGTGTTCCCGTCCTGTTCCGTCCTGAGGTGTCAGGCGCTGGTCCTGCCTAAAGAATTCGTCAACGGTGAATTCGTTCACTGCTTCTGCCCTGCTGATGCATCTACAACCCGCTACAACCCGCTCGTACCACTGCCCGCTCAGCCCGCGAGGCGCCGGCGGAGCAATTCCAGTTTCGCCGACACGCTGCCGTCGATCACCTCGTCGCCGATCTGCACCCGCATCCCGCCGATGACCC
>DASQFG010000548.1:0-8992 GCA_035633315.1 Nakamurella sp.
GTTCGGCCTGTTCGTGCTGATCAACATGATCCTGCTGCGCAGCAACCTTCGGCCGACGAAGGGTCACCGGCCGGCCGGCGATCGCCGAGGTCAGCCGAGCTTGACGTTGATCTGCTTGATCTGGGTGAACGATTCCAGCGCGCCTTCCAGGGAGAACTCCCGGCCGATCCCACTGGCCTTGTAGCCACCGTAGGACTGGCCGATCACCTGGCCGCCGCCCTGGTTCACCTGAATCCAGCCGGATTCGACGCGGTGCGCGGTATCGAGCGCGTCGGTGAGGCTCTGCGACCAGATGTAGGCGCCGAGGCCGAAGTGCGAGTCGTTCGCCATGGCGATCACCTCGTCCCGGTCGCGCCACGGGATGGCCACCAGCACCGGCCCGAAGATCTCCTCCTGGGCGATTCGCCAGGTGTTGTCGACACCGGCCAGAATGGTCGGGCCCTGGTAGAAGCCGTCGAGGCCGTCCGGAACCTGATCGGAGCCGTCCAGGGCGACCTGCACGCCTGGCTGGGACTTGCCGTCCTCGATGTATCCCAGCACGGAGTCGAACTGCTTCTGGCTGATGATCGAGCCCATGTCGGTGGCCTCGTCCAGCGGATCGCCGACCTTGAGTTGCTTGACCTTATCGACCAGCGCGGCCAAAAACTCGTCGTACACATCGGCGTGCACGAACAATCGCGACCCCGCCGTGCACGACTGACCCTGCCGGGTGAAACGCATCGCGGTGAGCACTCCGCTCGCCGTCGCGTCGATGCGGTCCGGCGTGGCGGAATCGGCGAAGACGATGTTCGGGCTCTTTCCGCCCAATTCCAAGGAAACGTGGGCCAACCGCCGTCCGGTGACCTCGCCGACTCTGCGGCCGATATCGGTCGAGCCGGTGAACGACACCTTGTCGACCCCAGGATGCACCAGCAATGCCTCACCGATATCCGACCCGCGGCCCGTCACCACGTTCAACACGCCGTCCGGCAGGAACTCAGAGGCGATCTCCGCCATCCGCAGGATTGTCAGCGGTGCTTCCTGAGCGGTCTTGAGCACCAACGTGTTTCCGGCGGCCAGCGAGGCGGGCGTCTTCATTCCGGCGATCATCAGCGGTGAGTTCCAGGGCAGGATCCCGGCCACCACGCCGAGGGGTTCGCGGCGGGAGTATTGCAACTGGTCGTCGCCGGCCGGCAATACCGCGCCCTTGAATTCTCCGGCCACCCCGCCGAAATACCGGAACAGATCGACCAGGGTCTGCGATTCCGGGCGGGCCTGGGTGCGCAGGGCATTTCCGGTGTCCGCCGCGGTCAGCAACGCCAATTCCTCGGCGTGTTGCTCGAGCGCGTCGGCGATGCGGAGCAATGCCTTCTGCCGGTGCTTGAAATGCAGCGCCCGCCAGGCCGGAAAGGCCGCCCTGGCTGCTGCCACGGCGCGGTCGGCATCGACGGGCCGTCCCACCGGAACGCGGGCCAGGATGGTGCCGCGCCGGCCGGGTGAGGCGACCTCATTCCACTCGCCGTCGATCGCCGCCACCCATTGCCCGCTGATCAGCATGGGTCGATCGGGGATGGTGGTCGCCGTCGCGCCGGGCGCAGAGTGCGTTGTTGTCACGTGGCTTCCTCCGGGGATTGTCCAGCTGGTGGCCGACGCCCGGCGTGATGACGCAGACCGATCCACAGGCGGAAACGGAGGCGTTCGACGGGACGATCCCGAAGGTACCGCCTGCGCCGGTACATGCGACCACCGAGCCCGGACATTGCCCGGCATCCACTCGCCGGCGCAGCGGCCGGCGAGCGGATGTTTCGGGCGAAAATGCCACGGGTGCAGGCGGATCCGGAAGGAAGAACGCGTGACCGCGGCCGGACTACTGGCCGATTGAACTGCTGGCCGATTGAACTGCTGGCCGATTGAACTGCTGGCCGGTGGATCAGCGTGCTACTTGGTGGTGTCCACCGCGGCCTGTGCCTCGTCCTTGACGACCGACGTGGTGGCGTCGGCATGCTTCTGCACGGCGCCCACGACCGATTCGGTCTGCTGCCGAGCGGATTCACTGGCGGACGCGGCGGTGCGGGCCAACGACTTGGCGAATTCGCGTTGGACCTCCAGCAGCTTCTCGGCGAAGTCGAAGACCTGGTCGATCACCTGCTGGGGTTCCACCTGGGGGACCGAGACGCCCGGAACCGTGCTCATCGCGGACTGAGCGCTCTTGGTCCACGACTCGAACGCCTCGACGACGGCGGCCTGGCTGGTGCGCATCGCGTCGGCGTACTTGTCCTGGGGGGAGGTCATGGGGGCTCCTTGGGTCGGCGCAGGCGAGCGGGTCGGACATGCGGGTCGTCACTGTTACGAACTGTGCAGACGACGTTACTGAAGGACGCAAGTGGGCGCATCGCCGCCCATCCGCACCGCGCCGCCAGCAGGCGCCGGCGTGCGTCAGCACGAGCACCGTCAGTGATCGACCAGCGTCACTTCGAACGAATACTGGCTGGCGCGGTAGGCATGTCGACCCCATTCGACCGGCCGGCCGGAATCGTCGTGCGCGGCGCGTTCCATGGTGAGCACCGGGCTGCCCTTGCGCTCGCCGAGCAACGCGCATTCCTCCGGCGTGCCGGTCCTGGCTCCGATCCGCTGCTTGGCCACCCGGATATTGACCCCGCGGGACCGCATCAGCTGGTACAGCCCGCGGGTGGTCAGGTCCGACCCGCCGAGGGGGATCAGGTCCTTGGGCAGGTAGTTCTCCATGATGGCCAGAGCCTCGCCGTGCGCGAAGCGGAGGCGACGCAGGTGCAGCACGGGACTGCCGTGGGCGATCGACAACATGGCGCCGACTTCGTCGGGTGCCTCGACGATCTCGTTGATCAGCACTTTGGTGGTCGGTGTCTGATGGTGATGGGTGAGATCGTCGAAAAGGCTGGTCAGCTCGACCGGACGGGTGACCTGCCCGTGCACGACCTGTGTCCCCACACCGCGTTTGCGCACCAGCAGGCCCTTGTCGACCAATTCCTGAATGGCGCGTCGCATGGTGGGGCGGGACAATCCGAACTGCTCGGCGAGGCTGATCTCGTTGTTCAGGCGATCTCCGGGAGCCAGATCGCCCTCGCTGATGGCGCGTTCGATTTGTTGGGCCACCTGGAAGTACAGGGGGACGGGACTGGACCGGTCGAGGTCCACGAACAACTCGGTCATCTTCGCCTCCCCAGGGTCTCGTGATCGTAGTACACGTCAGCCGAACATCAATATGACTGAATGTCCTATCAAACTCTTGACAGCGGGGGGTGGGTCACGCCAGAGTCATCACCGTCACGGCAGGGCCGCCGATCAAACTCCGCTCGCGGAACAGGTGCAGGGATCTCGGCGCAGGCAGGCCCGGTGGCGCGGCACGGTCACGACGAGAGCGAGAGGACCGGAGTGGACGGACATTTCGAGGTGCTGACGATGGGACGGGTCGGCGTCGACCTGTATCCGCTGCAAGACGATGTGGGGCTCGAGGACGTCGACACGTTCAGCAAGAGCGTCGGCGGCAGCGCGGGCAACGTCGCCATCGCCGCCGCCAAACACGGCCGCCGGACCGCACTGATCTCCCGCACCGGACCCGATGCGTTCGGACGCTTCGTGCACCAGGCGCTGCGTGGGATGGGCGTGGACGACAGGTTCATCACCGAGGTGCCTGACCTGCTCACCCCGGTGACCTTCTGCGAGATGTACCCGCCGGACCATTTCCCGTTGTTGTTCTACCGCTTGCCGATCGCCCCTGACCTGGTGATCCGTCCGGAGGAGCTGGACCTGGACGCCATCGCCAACGCCCGGATCTTCTGGACGACCGTCACGGGGCTGTCCGCGGAGCCCAGCCGGTCCGCCCACCAGGCGGCCTGGCAGGCACGCGACCGCCGCCCGCTGACGGTGCTGGACCTGGATTACCGACCGGTGTTCTGGAACGACCCCGCCGAGGCATCCCGCGAGGTGGCCAGGGCGCTGCCGCACGTCACCGTCGCGATCGGGAACAGGGAGGAGTGCGAGGTCGCGGTGGGGGAGACCGAGCCCCGCAAAGCGGCCGAGGCCCTGCTCGCGGCCGGCGTCGAACTCGCCATCGTCAAGCAGGGGCCGAAGGGCGTACTGGGCATGACGAAGGACGCGGTGGTCGAGGTGCCGCCGACGCCGGTCTCCGTCATCAACGGACTGGGGGCGGGCGACAGCTTCGGTGGGGCCGTGTGCCACGGCCTGCTGTCCGGATGGGACCTGGAAACCGTGCTGCGCTTCGGGAATGCCGCGGGTGCCATCGTGGCGTCGCGGCGCGAGTGTTCCACCGCGATGCCCACCACCGATGAGGTCCAGGCACTGCTGAAGGAGGTCGAGCATGTCTGAGTCGACGGCGAACGGCGCGGTCACCGTGACGGGCTCCACGAACCGGGAGCGCTACAGCGCCATCACCGAGATCCGCGTGCAGGACCCGGGTGCCATTCAGCGGGCGGCGGATCGGCGGTCGCGCCGCAACCTCATCCCGGAGGACGGCCGGCTGATGATCATCGCCGCCGATCACCCGGCGCGCGGAGCCAATGGCGTCGGCGGCCGGCCGCTGGCCATGGGCAACCGGATCACCCTGCTGGAGCGGCTGGAGGCGGCACTGGCCAGGCCCGGCGTCGACGGTCTGCTGGCCAGCCCGGACATCCTGGAGGACCTGCTGCTGCTGGGTGCGCTGGAGGACAAGGTCGTCATCGGCTCGATGAACCGGGGCGGGCTGCAGGGCGCGGTGTTCGAGCTGGACGACCCGTTCACCGGCTACGACGCCCGCGGCTGCGCGGCAATGGGCCTGAACGGCGGGAAGATGCTGACCAGGGTCGCGCTGGACGATCCCGGCACGCTGAACACCCTCACCGGGACCGCGCAAGCGGTCAACGAACTGTCCGAGCTGGGGTTGATGGCCATGGTCGAACCCTTCTGGTCCTCGCGGGTGGACGGCAAGGTCCGCAACGACCTGTCGGCCGACGCGGTGATCAAGTCGGTCGGGGTGTGCAGCGCGCTGGGCCGGACGTCCGCCTACACCTGGATGAAGCTGCCCGTGGTCCCCGAGATGCAACGGGTGATGGAGTCCACCACGCTGCCGACACTGCTGCTGGGCGGCGATCCGGACACCGACCCCGAGGAGACCTACGCCAGCTGGCGCGCCGCGCTGGCGCTGCCCGCGGTGCGCGGGCTGGTGGTGGGACGGACGCTGCTCTACCCGCAGGACGACGACGTGGCGAGCGCCGTCGACACCGCGGTCTCGATGGTTCGGTGACCGCCGTGACCAGCGGTACCGCCACCACCAATACCGCCACGACCGGGAACTCCTCGATGTTCCTGCCGTCGGGGTCCACCGCCGCGGACGGATTCGATCTGCTGATCACTCCGGAATCTGCGGGGTGGGGCTACTCCAGCCTCCGGATCGTCACCCTGGCGGCCGGTGAAACCTTCGAATTCGCAACAGGTTCCGACGAGATGATCGTGCTGCCACTGTCCGGTGGCACTGACGTCAGCATTGGTGACACCAGCTATCGGCTGGCCGGCCGGGAGAGCGTCTTCACCGG
Organism: Nakamurella sp.; assembly: GCA_035633315.1. Classification (GTDB taxonomy): domain Bacteria; phylum Actinomycetota; class Actinomycetes; order Mycobacteriales; family Nakamurellaceae; genus Nakamurella. The sequence goes on from DASQFG010000548.1 coordinate 5,547, forward strand.
TGTGACCGACACCGCGTACCTGCCGATCGATGCGGATGTCCGGCTCACCAGTGCGGCCGGGGGCACCTTCGCAATGCCCGGTGCGAGGGTTGACCGCGCGCTGCCGTTCCGCTTCCAGCCGGCTTCCCAGGTCGACGTCTCGCTGCGGGGCAGCGGCTCGAGCACCAGGCAGGTCAACAACTTCGGAATGGGCACCGGCATGGAGTGCGTCAAGATGCTGGCCACCGAGGTGCTCACGCCCGCGTCCAACTGGTCCTCCTACCCGCCGCACAAGCACGACGAGGCCGTCGGCTCCGAGACCGAGCTGGAGGAGATCTACTACTTCCGGTTCGCCTCCGCGGCGCCGGCCGCGGAAACGGTCGCCCGCGGCGCCAAAGCCGTTGGCTACCAGCGGGTGTATGGCACGCCCGATCGGCCCATAGAGCTGCTGGTAGAGGTCACGGAGGGCGACACCGTACTCGTGCCGCACGGCTGGCACGGCCCGTCGATCGCCGCGCCCTCGCACCACATGTATTACCTGAACGTGATGGCGGGTCCCGGCCAGGAGCGGGCTTGGGGGATCAGCGACGACCCCCGTCACGCGTGGGTGCGCGCGACCTGGGCCGACCAGCCGACCGATCCGCGGCTGCCGTTCTATGCGGCGCCGGCGCTGGTCCCGGACACATCCTGAACTGCGCCTCTGCCGCCCCCTCGAACCGTCGAACGCCAGCACCGGACCATCCGACCACCAGCCCCCGAGTGATCCACCTGCTCGCCCTCGAAGGAGAGGACCGCATGACCAGCTCGACCATCACCGACGAGCGGCAGACCGTTCGGCTGACCGTTGCCCAGGCGGTCGTCAGATTCCTCGGCCGGCAGTACACCGAGCGAGATGGCATCCGCCGCAAGCTCTTTGCCGGGTGTTTCGGCATCTTCGGGCACGGGAACGTAGCCGGGCTGGGCCAGGCCCTGCTGCAGTCGGAACTGGAAACGCCCGGCGAGCTGCCGTACCACCAGGGCCGTAACGAACAGGCGATGGTGCACATCGCGGTCGGCTACGCGCGGCACAAGGACCGCCTGGAGACCTTTGCCGTCACGGCGTCGGTAGGCCCCGGGGCGTCGAACATGCTGACCGGTGCAGCGCTGGCAACGATCAACCGGATTCCGGTGCTGCTGCTGCCCAGCGACATCTTCGCCACCCGGGTGTCCTCGCCTGTCCTGCAGGAGCTGGAACAGCCCTACGGATACGACATCTCGGTGAACGACGCGTTCCGTCCGGTGTCGCGGTTCTTCGACCGGGTCTGGCGGGCCGAACAACTGCCTGCTGCGCTGCTCGGCGCCATGCGAGTGCTGACCGATCCCGCCGAGACGGGCACGGCCACCATCTGCCTGCCGGAGGACGTCCAGGCCGAGGCGCATGACTGGCCGGTGGAGCTGTTCTCCGAACGGGTGTGGCGGATCGCCCGGCCGGTCGCCGAGCCCGAAGTGCTGGCAGAGGCCGCACAGATCATCTCCTCCGCGCGGATGCCGGTCATCGTGTCCGGCGGCGGCGTGACCTACTCCGACGCCAACGAGACGCTGCGCACCTTCGTCGAGGCCACCGGCATCCCGATCGGCGAAACCCAGGCGGGGAAGGGGTCTTTGCCGTTCGATCACCCATTGAACCTGGGTGCGATCGGCGCCACCGGGTCGCCCGCCGCGAACTACTTCGCCCGGCAGGCGGACGTGGTGATCGGGATCGGTACCCGCTACTCGGACTTCACCACCGCGTCCCGGACGATCTTCCAGAACCCCGACGTACGCTTCGTCAACATCAACGTGGCCTCCCTCGACGCGTTCAAACACGCAGGCCTGCCCGTGCTCTCGGACGCCCGGCGCGCGCTGGAGACGCTGACCGGGCTGCTGGCCGGCTACTCCACCGACGCCGAGTACCAGGCCGAGGCGCAGCGCCGGGCCAAGGCCTGGGACGACGAGGTCGTCGCCTCCTTCCACTCCGGGTACGGCGCGCGGACCGGCGTGCTGGCCCAGGCGGAGGTGCTCGGCGCCGTTGACGAGGCGATGGACGCCCGCGACGTGGTGGTGTGCGCGGCCGGCTCCCTGCCGGGCGACCTGCACGGCATGTGGCGCACCAGGGACCGCAAGGGGTACCACGTCGAGTACGGCTATTCCTGCATGGGCTACGAGATTCCCGGCGGGATCGGCATCGCACTGGCCGCGCCGGACCGCGAGGTGTTCGTCACGGTCGGGGACGGCTCCTACCTGATGATGCCGACCGAACTGGTCACCGCCGTCCAGGAGGGCATCAAGGTCATCGTCGTGCTGCTGCAGAACCACGGGTACGCCTCGATCGGATCGCTCGCCGAATCCCTTGGCGTGCAACGCTTCGGCACCAAGTACCGGTACCGCAACCGGGAGTCGGGGCGGCTGGATGGCGACATCCTGCCGGTCGATCTGGCGGCCAACGCGGCCAGCCTGGGCGTGAAGGTGCTCAAGGCGTCGACCCTGGAGGAACTGACGGACGCCCTGGCGAAGGCCAAGGCGTCGGAAACGGCCGTCATGGTGCACGTGGACACCGACCTGGAGTACCAGTCACCCGGCGGCGACGGCTGGTGGGACGTCCCGGTGGCCGAGGTCTCCGATCTGGACTTCACCAGGGCGGCGCGCGACACCTACAACGAGTTCAAGGCCACCCAGCGGCCGTACCTGTGACCGACGGCGCCCGCGCCGGCCGGCTCTTCATTTTCCCCGCTCCCGACTCTGTATGTCCCTGACCGGTTCGCCGGCCGCGGTCACCTGGAAGGACACCGACCATGACCACGATCACCGATCCCGAGGCGTTGCCGAGCGCTGACGGCGACGCGAAGCATCCGCCCGCCCAGCTGCCCACCGTGGTGCACTGGGCGGCCGGGGCGCCGTTCGCCGGCAGGAGCGATCGGACGGCGCCGGTGTACGACCCGGCGACCGGCTGGGTGACCAAGAATGTCGCGCTCGCCTCCCGCGAGGACGCGGAGGCGGTGATCGCCGCCGCCGCGGCGGCCTGGCCCGCGTGGCGGGACATGTCGCTGGCCCGGCGTACGCAGGTGCTGTTCCGGTTCCGGGAGCTGCTCAACGAGCGCAAGCACGAGGCCGCGGAGATCATCACCAGCGAGCACGGCAAGGTGCTGTCCGACGCCCTCGGCGAGGTGACTCGCGGGCAGGAGGTGGTCGAGTTCGCCTGCGGCCTGGCGCATCTGCTCAAGGGCAGCCTGACCGAGAACGCCTCGACCAACGTCGACGTCTCCTCCATGCGGCAGCCGCTGGGCGTGGTGGGGGTGATCTCACCGTTCAACTTCCCGGCGATGGTGCCGATGTGGTTCTTCCCGGTCGCGATCGCGGCGGGGAACGCGGTGATCCTCAAGCCGAGCGAGAAGGATCCGTCGACGGCGAACTGGCTGGCCGCGCTGTGGCAGGAGGCCGGCCTGCCGAAC
>DASQFG010000549.1:0-11687 GCA_035633315.1 Nakamurella sp.
TTCGTCACTGTCGATCCGCCGGGTTCGATGGACCTGGACCAAGCCGTCCACCTCGACCGATCGGGTGACGGCTACCTGGTGCGATACGCCATCGCCGACGTCTCCTCGTTCGTCGCGCCCGACGGTCCGCTGGCGCGGGAGACCTGGCGGCGCGGAGCGACCCTGTACAGCCCGGACACCAACACCCCGCTGCATCCGGTCGAACTGTCCGAGAGTGCCGCCAGCCTGCTGCCCGACACGGAACGCCCCGCGGTGCTCTGGACGATTCGCCTGGACGCCACCGGAGAGCCGGTCGAGGTCGACGTTCACCGGGCCAGGGTCTGCTCCGTCGCGAAACTGGCCTACCCCCAGGTCCAGGCGGACGCCGACGCCGGCACGCTGCACCCTTCGATCGGGCTGCTCCCGGAAATCGGCCTGCTGCGACAGCGGCGCGGACGGGACCGGCACGCGATCAGCCTGGACCTGCCTGATTCGGTGATCGTCCGGGGGCCGGACGGGCACTGGACGCTGGAACTGCGGGCCATCAAGGCGGTGGAGCAATTCAATGCCGAGATCAGCCTGCTGACCGGGATGTGTGCCGCGAAGATCATGCTGGACGGCGGCATCGGACTGTTGCGGACGCTCCCGGCGCCGACCGATGACCAGGTCCGGGCACTGCGCAAGGCGACGGCGGCGCTGGGAATCCCATGGCCGCCAACAGTTCCGCCCGGTGACGTGATTGCCGGGCTGAACGGCGCCCGGCCGCGGGATGCGGCATTCCTGGAGGACGCGCTGCGGTTGCTCCGCGGTGCGGGGTACACGCCGTTCGACGGCGCGCCGCCGCAGCGGCGCGGGCACAGCGGGGTCGGCGCCGACTACGCCCACGTCACCGCCCCGTTGCGGCGGTTGGCGGACCGGTTCGCCACCGAGATCTGCCTGTCCCTGCACGCAGGTGTGCCGGTGCCGCGGTGGGTGAGCGCCGCGCTCGCTGAACTCCCGGCTGCGATGGGGTCGGCGGATCGCCGCGGGTCCGCCTTGGCCAAGGCCTGCTCGGGGGCCGTGGCGGTATTCGTGCTGCACGGCCGGGAAGGGGAGGAGTTCGCCGCCACCGTGCTGCAGATCGAACCGGAGCGGAACCGCGCGATCGTGGTGCTGCACGAGCCGCCGGTCCGCGCGCATTGCCCGCCCGAGGGTCTGCTGGAAGGCTCGGTGATCCGCGTCCGGCTGCAGTCCGCGGATCCGGCCACCCATCGTTTCGTGGTGGAACCGGCGGAATCGACCAGCGGCTGACAGCCGGTCGGCAGCGGAGCGACCGGAGTGGCACGCTGCTGGCATGGGAGATGAGATCGGTCAGCACACGGCCTTCTACTACAACATCAAGACCGGCTCGGTGGAGCGCGAGGGGGAAAGCAAGGCCAAGGACCTGCTCGGTCCGTTCGCGACGTCCGAGGAGGCGGCGAACGCGCTGGAGACCATCCGTCAGCGGGAAGAACGCAAGTCCGCCGAGGATCGGGAATGGCGGGACGGCTGAGCGCGCTGCTGCACGTGTGAGCACCACCTTTCGCGCCCGGGATCTGACCTGGCTGGTTGCGCTGGCGGCCGCCCTGTGGGGGACCGACGCGGTGCTCCGACTCCCGCTCGCCCAGCAGGTGCAGGCGCCGACGATCGTTTTCGCCGAGCACGCAGTGCTGGTGCTGGTGCTGCTGCCATTCCTCCCTCGGGCGTTGCGGGCTTTCGGGAAACTGGACTGGCGAGGGAGAGCCGCTGTGCTGGCGATCGGTGCCGGCGCCTCGGCGGTGGCCACCACCTTGTTCACGCTGTCGTTCCGCTACGGCGATCCGGTGACGCCCGCGGTGATCCAGAAGTTCCAGCCGATCATCGCGATCGCCGGTGCCGCACTGCTGCTGCACGAGCGGTTGCGGGTCACGTTCCTGTGGTTCGCTGTGCCGGCCCTGGCCGGCGCTTGGCTGCTGGCGTTTCCCGATCCGCTGGACATCGCAGTCGACCGGCTCGCGGTGGCCCTGCTCGCGTTTGGTGCCGCCGTGCTCTGGGCTTCCGGCACCGTGCTGGGCAGGTTCGTGGCTCCGCGGCTGACCGCGGTCGAGCTGACCACCCTGAGGTTCGCGATCGGGCTGCCGACGGCGCTGATCATCGTGCTGGCCACCGGCTCGCCGCTGTGGGTGCCCGATGTGTCGAGCACCTGGTCGGTCGTCGGGATCGCGCTGATCCCGGGGCTGCTGGCGATGTGGCTGTACTACATCGGGTTGCGGCGAACCGCCGCGTCCCGGGCCACGCTGGCCGAACTGGCCTACCCGTTCACGGCCGCCGTCGTCGGGGTGGCGGTGCTGCAGGCCGAGCTGACGACCGGACAGTGGGTGGGTGCCGCGCTGATCGTCGCGGCGGTGACGGCCTTGTCGCTGCACGAATCGCGTGCCGCCGTGCCGTCCGTGCAACCGGCTCCCGACCTGGTCGGCATCGAGTCCGCCGACCGCCGCTGATCTCCGCTGGCATCTCCTGCCATTCCGCTGATATCGACTGGGCAGCATCAGGAGGCGGCATTCTGCAGGTTCTCCTGCGGGCTGGGCTTTGCTCCCTGGTTGGCGGACACCAGCCATTCGGCCACCCAGTAGATGCCGTACACCACGATGACCGCGGCCGTGACGTGCAGCAGCAGGGCCAGCGCGATACCGGTGATCACGCCCGCTCTGCACAGTCGCAACCACAGGATGGACAACAGCGCCGGGATCAGCACCGCGAACAGTGCACCGAGGCCCAGTTCCGCCGGCAGCGGCCGATCGCCATCCACGGCAGCACGTTCCAGACGTCCAGCAAGTCAAGGGTGGCCACCGCGCCCAGCGCGACGATCACCAGCAGCGTGCCGATCACCATGGTCGGCCAATACCACCTGGGCTTGAGGGTGGTGACGGCGGTGGCCAGGGTGACCCCGGTCCAGATCAGCCAGCGACGGATGACCGGTGTGCCCAGGCTGGCCATCGCGTCCCGCAGGATCCGGTCGGCATCTTCCCTGTCGACCGCCGGGCCGATGTGCGCCGGCCTCGCCCTTGGACAGCACGAGCGCGTCATGGACCAGGATCGCAGGCGGGTGGGTGCCCAGCCCGGGCACCAGCCAGGCGAAGAACCACGGGATGGAGGCGAGATCGGTCCGGAAGGCGACCGGGTCGGCCGGGATGATGAACGGCTCCTGGTAGTGGGGGTCGCGGTACCCGAACCGGCGCAGGATCTTGAACTCCGCGCCGACCGGCTCCAGTTGGAGCTGCAGTTCGCCGCCGGCCTCGGCGTCGTAGAACCGGCTGGGCTGGGTGCTGATCGCCATGGCGCACCTCCTTGGGTCAGATCTTGCCTTGCCACCCCGACAGCGACGTCGGCTGCTCCGTGACGGGTGGCGATCCGGTCGGTGGATCCAGTGCGGGATGGGCAGGGTGATCCCGGCGTATCGGGAGATTCCGGACATTGACTCTTGTCATCGACGAAGCGGGCCGACCGGGCAACTCATCCACGACGACTTCACCGCCCGAAACCTGCTCTGCACGCGGATTCTCGGTCCGCGTCGTCCGGCGACGTGCGGTCCGCTGCGTTGACGCTGATCGATGGGGACAGCGCCGTGGCCGCACTGGTCGAACGTGATGTGGCCGCGTTCCTGGCCGCTCGCCCGCTCGACGCGGACCGGGCAAGGGCACTGGTGTAGCACGACGGCCAACGCCCGGGTGGCGGCCCGCTCGACCGGTCCTTGGTCAACAGCTTCATGGCCCATCAGAGACTGCTGAAGGCCTGTCGCCGGTACCTGGTGTCCGGGGCGGACAGGCGATTGGTCAATGACGTCCGGCTGGTGACGCAGCGGCTGGATCGGAACCCGCGCCGGCTGAACCGCCGCGGCCCATTGTCGGCTGCGGAGCGCCGCCGCCTCGCCCGGCCGGCGCTGTCAGACGTCGATGGCATGATCGAGCGATGGTCAGCCGTCGTCGCCCCATTCCGATGCACCGCCACAGGGGAATGCTGGTCACCGCTCTCCTGATGGCGCTCGCACTCCTCGCCGGCTGTTCCAGCACGGTGAATGGAACCGGCGTGGTGGCCACCGCGAGCGGGTCGGCGCCGACCGGCGACATCACCACTGAGCCAAGGAGCAGCTCGTCGGCTGGTTCGCCGACCGCTGGTTCGCCGACCGCTGGTTCGTCGACCACTGGTTCGTCGACCACTCAGTCGCCGGCCGCGGTTCCGGCCGGGCTCGAGACGTTCTATTCCGAGCAGCTGTCATGGGGTCCGTGCGCGAGTTACGCGGTGTCCGCCGACCAGAAGGAGAGGTACAAGTCGGCATCGCTGCAATGCGCCAGGCTGACCGTGCCGTTGTCCTACGACGACCCCACCGGACCCACCGTCACCCTGGGTGTGCTCCGCAAGGTGGCCACCGACCGATCCGGCCGGATCGGCTCGGCCGTCTTCGACCCGGGCGGCCCAGGGATATCCGGAATGGATACGGTCGCCAACTTCTATGTCACGAGCGAGAAGCCGACCGACGCCGAGAAGGTCACCGAGGCCACCGTCGCCGAACTCAACCAGAGCTTCGACCTCGTCGGATTGGATCCGCGCGGGGTCGGTGCCTCGCGACCAGCCGTCAGCTGCCAGACCGATGCTGAGTGGGACGCCTTCCGTGCGACGGCTTGGCGCACACGGAGCCAGGCAGAGGTCGACGCGGCCAATGCGGCGCTGAAAGCCATTGCCGAGAACTGTGTCTCGCGGACCGGCGCGGACGAGGGCATCGACGGCAAGACGTTCCTGGCGAACATCGGAACCCGTGATGTGGCAAAGGATCTCGACGTGCTGCGGGCCGTCCTGGGGGACAACAAGCTGACCTACGTGGGATTCTCCTACGGCACCAGCATCGGCACCGTGTACGCGGAGCAATTCCCGCAGAACGTGCGCGCGCTGGTGCTCGACGGCGCGGTGGATCCGAACCAGGACCCGCTTGCGTCGTCGCTGGGTCAGGCCAAGGGCTTTCAGAATGCGTTCGATGAATTCGCTGCCTGGTGCGTGAAGCAGTCGGAGTGCGCGCTGGGCAACAATGCGGACACCGCAGTACAGGCTTACCAATCGCTGGTCCGGCCGCTGTTGAATACACCTCTCGCGCTCAAAGACGGGCGCGTGCTGTCCTTCTCGGACGCCAACACCGGCGTCGTTCAAGCGCTGTACCTCGAGGAGCTCTGGCCCACGCTGTCGATCGCCCTGCAGAAGCTGTCCCAGGGCGACGGCAGCATCGTGATGTTCCTGGCGGATTTCTACTACGAACGCGACCAGACCGGGCACTACTCTCCGGCGTTGCAGGCCTTCAACGCAGTTCGGTGCGTCGACGGCCCGGCGGTGACCGATCCGGCCGCCGTGACGAAACACAACGCCGATTACGCGACGGCGGCGCCCTTCCAGTCCACCGGTGATCCGCCGGGCGCGGTGAATGACATCTGCGCCTACTGGCCCGTCCCACCCACCATGCAACCGCATGCCGCGAACGCTCCCGGCTTGCCCCAGGTGCTGGTCATCTCCACCACGGGCGATCCGGCCACGCCGTACCAGCAGGGGGTGGATCTGGCGAAGGATCTCGGCGCCGTGCTGCTCACCGTCGAGGGCACCCGCCATACGGCGTATCTCGGCGCGGGGATCAGCTGCGTGGACGACATCGTCAACAAATACCTGATCACCCTCGAGTTGCCCCCCGAGGGCACCATCTGCCCGTGACCTGCTCGCGATCGTTCGTACCGAGGGCCGCCGTTGCTGCCCTCGGCGCAGCGGTAGCGGGATGCCTTGCGGGATGGGGAGTCTCGCGATCGATGCGCACGGCACGCCGGTCCGGGGTGACCGACGAAGAGGTGGCCAGGGTGCTGCCCGGTGACGACCTGGTACCCGGTGCGCAGGTGGTGATGGATCGCGGGGGATCGCTGCCCGCGCCGGCGTCGCGGGTCTGGCCGTGGCTGGTGCAACTGGGCAAGAGCAGGGGCGGGTGGTACCTGACCCGGCCGGTCGAGCGGTTCATCCCGCCGCGCCGACGGGCGCTGCGCCATCTCGACGCCCGCTGGCAGGACCTGAGTGTCGGGGACCGGATTCCCGATTACGGTGCGGGCGATCCCGAGTTCGAGGTCGCCGTGCTGGAGTCGCCGCGGATCCTGGTGTTCAGCTCGGTCCGGCGCACCCGGCGCGGCCAGATCCAGGTGAGCTGGGCGCTGGTGCTGGACGACCGTCCGGACGGCGGCAGCCGGCTGCAGTTGCGGCTCCGGCTCGCCGGGCTGCACCGGCCGGGGCTGATGGGCGTGGTCGGCGGCTGGTTCGACGACCTCACCTGCCGGGCCATGCTTGCCGGCCTGCGGGAACGTCTCGCGGACTGAGTCCGCACACGGGTCCGCTACCCCTGGTCGGCCACCCACAGCCCGATCAGCCCGCGGAAATGCGCCAGGAACCGCTCCTGCTCGGGCGCCGGGTAGGTGCTGCGCACCGTCTCCACCAGCAGGGCATCGAACTCGGCCGAAGTGATCCATTCGTAGACGATCTCCGGGAGCGAGGCCAAGGCGGTCGAGCAGAACTCGCGGTAGGTGTCGGCCTCGAAGTACTGGTCCGACATCAGCGCGTACCGGCCCAGCTTGTCCGCCCAATTCAGGTCCGGATCGTCGGCCACGTCGTACCACTCGCGGCTGTTGGTATCCACCCGTGGGCGGCGACCGGTGACGGCGCAGAACACCGACCACGACACGAGTTGGGTGATCGCCCACGGGAAGTAGTAGTGCAGCGAGGTGATCGCGATGTCGGGGCAGGCGTTGGCATAGTCGATGGGCCGCACGCTGGTCCCCGTCACCAGCGATTCGCAGGAATTGAACTCCCACCGGAAGAACGCGTTGATGGTCCTCGACAGGGTGAGGATCTCCATGCCGGCCTCGGGCGGCAGGAAGTCGTGGGAGACCTCGTACCGGTCGTGCATCGGCAGCTCGGGCCGGAACCTCATGATCTTGGTCTCCGGTCCGATGGTCAGTGACCGGGCGAACGAGTCGTACTGCGCCGCGGCCTGCAGGTGCATGAGCATCTGGCCGGATTCGTCATAGGCGCGGTGCAGCGCGGCGTTGTCCTCGATCCGCGAGACACCGCGCCAGGCTCCGCCGTCGAACGGCTTCATATACATCGGGTAGCCGACCCGGGAGGCGACCTCGTCCAGGTCGAAGGTCAGGTTGTAGGACTCCGCGGTGTAGGCCCACTTCTCGTGGTCGACCGGGTTCTTGTAGGGCACCAGCACGGTTGCCGGGATGTCGAAGCCGAGCCGGATCATCGCGCAGTACGCCGAGTGCTTCTCCATTGCCTGGAACGTGAACGGGTTGTTGATCAAGTACGTGTCGTTGACCAGCGCCGCCTTCTTCAGCCACTCCCGCGGGTGGTAGTACCACCAAGCCAGCCGATCGATGACCACGTCGTAGCGCACCGGGTCGCGCAGGTCGAACGGCTCGATGGTGATCCGCTCGGTGTCCACATGATGCTGCCGGCCGCGGTGGTTGATCGGGTCCAACCGCTTCGTCAGAGTCTCGAAGGCCCGCGGCCAGTCGTTCTCGGTACCGAGCAACAATCCGATCAGATGGCTGGTGGAGTCCCGGCGGGACAGCGAGGACGATGCCGTCATGAGCTGATCCTGTCTGCAGAGTGGTTGCACGGCAACGCCAGTCGACACGGTTGGCCGAACGGTGCCGGTCGATCCGCGAACCTCCGTCGGGCCACGCTACCTGCCGTCGGCCGGTCTCGTCGGCCGCTCAACCCAGGGCCGGGAGGTAGATGGCGGCCTGCGCCCGCCAGCTCGACCAGTCGTGCGGCCACTCGTGACCCCAGACGAAGAACTCGTGCGGAATCTGCTTCTCGGCGAGCGCGCCGGCCAGCACGTGGGTCGAGTATTTGGCGCCGGTCGTGTCCTCCCACATGCCGCTGCCCACGACGAGAGTGAGGAACAACCGCGACCGCACGAAGTCCAGGTGGCCGCCGTGCAGGCCCGGCACGAACTGCAGCGGACAGGTGAAGTAGGTCTCCTCGTCGGAGGGGCCCCACCCGCGCCAGGACCACGGGTCGTAGTTGCCCGAGAACGCCACTGCGCGGCCGAACACGTGGGGATGCCGGAGCGCGAACAGAATCGCGTGGAAGGCGCCGAGCGAGGGCCCCGCGGTGGCGATGTCGTCCCGGCCGCCGCAGCGATCCCGGATGAACGGCACCACCTGCCAGATCATCCAGTCCTCGTAGCGACGGTGATTGCGGGCCCGGTCGCTCAGCGGCATCCAGGACGCCGACCACGACGAGGAGTCGAACGAGGGTACGCAGAACACGGTGATCTTGCCCTCGTCGATCGCCTGCCGGACGGCGTCGAGCATGCCGTTGGCCTCGAAGTCCCAGGGCGCGCCGGCCTCGGAGGGGAACCAGATCACCGGCCGCCCCCAGTGCCCGTGCACGGCGATCTCCCCGGAGCCACCCACCGAGGGGGCGTCGATGCGGTGGTATTCGGTGCGCGTCATCTGATCGACCCTAACGTCGGCGATCGCACATCCTCGCAAGCCCGCCTCACACCCCGGGCAGCGGACCCCGGCTCGCCCCACGCGGCGCCCCTCACTGGCGCGGATCAACAACCGTGGCGCGCACGAACGTTGCGGTTATGGGACGAAAGTGACAGGAGTCGCCCAGTTGAGCCGCGCCGACGTTCTTGATCCGCGCCCGGACGGAGGGGCGCGCCAAGCAGGGGTCCGCGCCGGGGGAGGGCGCTCATCCTGTGTGGCGTACGGGTCAGCGCAGCGCCCCGATCAGGTCGTCGAGCTCGGGGGACCAGGCATCCCGCCAGCCGATCATCGTGTGCGCGTCGGGAACGATCCGCATCGTCACGGAGTGACCCTGACGCTGCAGTGCGGCCGCCATCAGCTTGTTGTTGGCCAGGTTCTCCTCGATGGCACCGCAGGTCATCAGCACGGGCACCGGTCGCTGCGCGGTGACGGCGGTCAGGTCAGGACCGGAACCCATCAGCTTGACGGCCGCGCAGATCTGTTCGAACTGCGCGAAGCTGCTCTCCTGCGCATCCAACGTCGGGGTGAAGAAGGACCCCGACTGCAGCGCCAGCGCGGAGATCGACCCGGGGTGGCGGCGCTGCAGGGTCAGCATGCTCACCGCGCCCAGGCTGGCGCCGAGCCCGATCACCGGACCGGTGAGCACCCGCGCGGTCACGGCCGGCAGCACCACGTCGGCGAGGTGGTCGGCGTAGTCGGGATCCGCGGCGTACCACTGGTTGCGCAGGCCGGCCGCGGGATCGAGCAGCGCCACCCTGACCGGACTGCTCGACGACATCGCCGATGCCCAGGACAGCAGCGAGCCGCGCTGTGCCATGTCCGAACCGTCGTGCACCAGCAGCAGCGGTGCGGCGCGGTCCGCGGACAGGCCGGCCGGCGACCACAGCTGAACCGGCACCTGCTCGGTGAGCCGGCCGGCGGAGGTCTCGACCTTCCGGAGCGGCCCGGCCACCGGCGTCAAGAGCCACGCCGGCTCGCGGTAGTCGGGAAAACGGATCTCGGACTTCTCGCCGAACGGGTTGGCCACTCGCCGCGGGTTGCCGGGGTCGGTGGTCCAGTGGTAGTCAGCGCCCCGCCGGATCGTCAGCTGGTATTCCAGCCGCCAGGCGTCCGGGCGGGGCAGCCGCAGCGACCAGCTGCCGGCCGCCCAGACGAACTCCGGGTCGACGTCGCTCAGGATCCAATCGACCTCCAGGCGCACCCCGTCGTAGTCGTGATCGGCATCGGGGAGGTGGAAGACGACCTCGTCGTCGGTGATCTCCGGCCCGCTCGGCTGCACCCTGTCCAGCTGCGCCGACGGCGGCACGACGGGGACCGGCGGGGGCCGCACCGCGGCACCGTCGGGCCTGGTCGCGACCGGCTCGGCGGCATCGGGTTTGGGCATTCGGTCACGGTACGTCATCACGGCCGGAGGATCCGTGTAGCGGGTGCGGCAATGCCGGCGAAACAGGACCTACATAAGGTGTGCTCATGGACCGTCAGCAGCAGTTCGTCCTACGCACCCTCGAGGAGCGGGACATCCGTTTTGTCCGCTTGTGGTTCACCGACGTGCTCGGGTTCCTCAAATCGGTGGCGGTTGCCCCGGCCGAACTCGAGGGAGCCTTCAGCGAGGGCATCGGGTTCGACGGATCGGCCATCGAGGGTTTCGCCCGGGTCTTCGAATCGGACATGGTGGCCCGCCCCGATCCGGCCACCTTCCAGGTGCTGCCCTGGGAGGCGGACGCCGGGCGCGTCTACTCCGCGAGGATGTTCTGCGACATCACGATGCCGGACGGTTCGCCGTCGTGGGCCGACCCGCGGCACGTGCTGCGCCGGGCGATGGGCGAGGCCGCTGCAATGGGTTTCACCTGCTACGTGCACCCGGAGATCGAGTTCTTCCTCTTGAAGGACCTGCCGGACGACGGTTCCGTACCGGAGCCGGCCGATACGGGCGGGTTCTTCGACCAGGCCTCCCATGACGCGGCACCGCATTTCCGTCGCCGGGCGATCGAAACCCTGGAGGCGATGGGTATTTCGGTGGAGTTCTCGCACCACGAGGGTGCCCCCGGCCAGCAGGAGATCGACCTGCGGTACGCCGACGCGCTCACCATGGCGGACAACATCATGTCGTTCCGGTACGTGGTGAAGGAGGTCGCGCTGACCCAGGGCGTGCGCGCGTCGTTCATGCCCAAACCGTTCGTCGAATATCCCGGATCGGCCATGCACACCCACTTCTCGCTGTTCGACGGGGAGACGAACGCGTTCCACAACCCCGACGACGAGTACCAACTGTCCGCGACCGGGAAGCACTTCCTGGCGGGCGTGCTGACCCACGCGCCGGAGATCACCGCGGTGTCCTGCCAGTGGGTGAATTCCTACAAGCGGCTGGTGGTCGGTGACGAAGCGCCGACCACCGCGTCGTGGGGGACCGCAAATCGGTCGGCGCTGGTCCGGGTACCGAACTACTCGCCAGGCAAGTCGTCCAGCCAGCGGCTGGAGTTCCGGCTGCCCGACTCCGCCTGCAACCCGTACCTGATGTACACGGTGGTGATCGCGGCGGGGTTGAAGGGCATTCGCGAGGACTACGAGCTGGCCGCCCCGGCCGAGGACAACGTGTGGTCGCTGTCCGAGGTCGAGCGCCGCGCCATGGGCTACCAGAAGCTGCCGACGTCACTGGAGGCCGCGCTGTCCGTGATGGAAGGCTCCGAGCTCGTCGCGGAAGCGTTGGGGGAGCACGTGTTCGACTTCTTCCTGCGGAACAAGCGGGCGGAGTGGGAGGCCTACCGCAGGCAGGTCACCCCGCAGGAACTCAAGCGCTACCTGTCGCTCTGATCCGCAATCACCGTCGACGAAACCCGGTGTCGGACCGTCGTCCGCGGACCTAGGCTCGGGCATGGCCCGGACGCAGGTGTTCACCGACACCAACGCCTTCGGCGACGCGGTGCGGCAGTTGGCGGACGTCGACGCCGTCGGCGCGGAGATGCTGAGCAGGATGCTGGCGACCGAACGTGCCGCGCCATCGCCCGGGATCCCGGTGATGGCCACCGTGGCTGACGATCGGCGGATCAGGGTCGCCGTGATGCGAACGTCCCGGTTGCCGCTGGTCGTCATCGGCGATGTCGGCACCGACCAGCCTGAGGTCACTACCGCCTT
>DASQFG010000550.1:0-1780 GCA_035633315.1 Nakamurella sp.
CCCTGCACCAGGAACTTCACCCCGCCCGCCTCCGCCGATACCGACGCCGCGGCGTCCTCGAACACCCGGATGAACTCCCGACCGATGATCTTGCGTTTGGTCTCCGGGTCGGTGACGCCGGCCAGCGCGTCCAGAAAGCGCTTCGCGGCATCAACGGTCACCAGGTTGATCCCGGTGGCCGCGACGTAGTCCCGCTCTACCTGCTCCCGCTCCCCCGCCCGCAGCAGTCCGTGGTCGACGAACACGCAGGTCAGCTGGTCCCCCACGGCCCTGTGCACCAGCGCGGCGGCGACCGCGGAGTCGACCCCGCCGGACAGTCCGCAGATCACCATCTCTTGGCCCACCGTGGCCCGGATCGCCTCGACCTGCTCCTGCAGGATCTCCGCCGGGGTCCAGTCCGGGCTGATCCCGGCGATCTCGTGCAGGAAGCGGCGCAGCACCTCCTGCCCGAACTGGGTGTGTGCCACCTCGGGGTGGTACTGCACGCCGGCCAGTCGCCTGCCGACGTTCTCGAACGCTGCGATCGGGGTGTCGGCGGTGGTGGCGGTGACCGCGAACCCGGGCGGCGCCGTGGCCACCGCGTCGCCGTGGCTCATCCAGACGCCTACCGACTCGGGGATGTCGCGCAACAGCGTGCCGCCGGGATCGGTGACGCTGAGCTGGGTGGCGCCGTACTCGCGCCGGCCGGTCCGGTCCACCCGCCCGCCGAGGGCAAGGGCCATGGCCTGGAACCCGTAACAGATGCCGAACACCGGGATGTCGGTGTCGAACAGCGCCGGGTCCACCTGCGGCGCGTTCTCCGCGTACACGCTGGACGGCCCGCCGGACAGGATCACCGCGGCGGGGGACTTCGCGACGATTTCAGCGGCACTGATCGTCGACGGCACGATCTCGGAGTACACGCGCGCCTCGCGGACCCGGCGGGCGATCAGCTGCGCGTACTGGGCGCCGAAGTCCACCACGAGGACGGGATGCGCCTCGAGGTCGGGCTTCCCTGCCGGTGACGTCCGGGCCGGGGACGTCCGGGCCGGTGACGCCGCTGCCGGTGACGCCGCTGCCGGTGACGCCGCTGAGTGGGACGTCTCTGTTGGCACGCCCGGCCGCCTTTCGATCATCGAGAACGGCCGCAGTCTATCGAGGACCGCAGCGGGCTCTTTACCCTGGACCAATGGCCGATCAGCGACGGATGTTCCGGTGACCGTGCTGATCGACCCGCCGCGCTGGCCCGCGCACGGCCGGGTGTGGTCCCACCTGGTCAGCGACGAGTCCTACGACGAACTGCATGCCTTCGCCGCGGCGCAGAACATCCCGGCGCGCGGATTCGACCACGACCACTACGACGTGCCCGTCGAGCGCTATCAGGCGTTGGTGGACGCCGGGGCGGTGCCGGTCGACTCGCGGGATCTGTTGCACCGGATCGGCGAAGCCGGGTTGCGCCAACCCAAGCGTGACCGCCGGGTGAAGCCCCGTCAGCAGACCTGACCAGCAGATATGCCAGGCCCGATTCCCCGCGGGCGTATCAGCACGCCGCGCTTGTCGGTCTCATTCATGTCCGGTTGACATCGGACGCACAACTATCTCCCGGGGGGAGCGCGGGTGCATCCGTCACCGCACGAGGAACGCCCAGTCAATGCAGTGGCGGGACCATCCCCGTCCATCACGCGGATGATCCGCGCCGGTCTGCTGGTGCTGACGGTGTACGCGCTGGTGGTCGGCATTCCGGCGCTACTGGCGCCGAGCTGGTTCTTCACCGAATTCCCACTGGGCCGCGGATGGGTGG
>DASQFG010000551.1:0-6970 GCA_035633315.1 Nakamurella sp.
GGTTTCTGCGAGAACCGTGACGGCCGCGCGCACGTACTTCCTGTCATGACGTCAAGCGGGTTCTTCCTCGCCGGGGGTGCGGGCACCCGAGCCCGGCCCGAGCGGCTGAACTACCCTCATCCTGGTGCTGAGCCAGGAGGAGATCGGACGCTTTCGCGCCGGCGACTCCGACGCGGTGCGCCTGGTATACCGGGAGTACGGCCGACTGGTCTACGCGGTCGCCAGGAACCTGCTCGGCTCGCCGCAACTGGCCGAGGAAGCGACCCAGCAGACCTTTCTCAAGGCCTGGAAGTCCGCGGCGACGGTCGATCCCGGTCGGGACCTGGCTCCGTGGCTGGCCACCATCGCCCGCCGCACGGCGATCGACATCCATCGGCAGGAGTCACGGGAGACTGCCGGCAACCTGGAGGACGTGCCGGTCGCACACCCCGCGATTGTGCAACAACCGGCCGCGATCGAGCGCACGTACGACGTCTGGCAGGTCAGGCAGGCGTTGGACGAACTGCCGCCGGACGAGCGTGTGGTGGTGCAACTGCAGCACCTGGAGGGTCTCACCCAGACCGCGGTCGCGGAGCGGCTCAACCTGCCGGTCGGGACCGTGAAGTCGCGGGCGCACCGGGCGCACAAGAAACTCGCCGCACGACTCGGCCATCTGCGAGAGGGCTTCGATTGACGCCCTGACCGGCCCGGCCGGTCGCGGCCGCCGCGAACGGCTCCCGACCAGCGCAGATCGACACAACTCGCACGGTCGACACAGCGGGAAAACGTACCGTGGGACACGAATCGAGAGGAGGTGAGCAGTGATGGCACCAGCGGGTGACGGTCACAGCGGTCCGCGCAGCGGCCGGCACAGCGGTCGGCACAGCGCCGACGCCGACGCGACGGACGAAGCCAGGGTGAACTACCTCAGCGGCGATCAGGACGTCGTGCTGGACGCGGCCGATCAGGCCGAACTCGACGAGTTACGCGCGCTGCTCGCCGACCCGACTCTGTGGGCAGAGCCGCCCGCCGAGCTCGAGGATTCCGTCGTCGGGCTCATCGCCGCCGAGAGCGCTGGAACCCGTGGCGCATCCCGGGTGGACCCCACCCCGGATATCTCCCCCACCGCCGGCCCGCCCGCCGCCATCTCCCCCGCCACCGGCCCGCCCGCCGCCGGCCCGCCCGCCGCCATCTCCCCCGCCACCGGCTCCCCCGCCGCCGGCACGCCCGCCGCGGCGCCCCGGGACGACCGCCCTTTCCCGGTGACGGGCGACCCCGGTCCGCTGACGGCGGTGAACGATGACGGCTCACCCATCGATCTGGCGGCCGCACGGGACCGCCGCGTCGCCAGGGACAGCGCCAGGGCGGCCGGCGGTTCTCGGCGGCGGTGGGCGCATCCCGGGATCCTGGTGGCCGCGGCGGCGGCGGTGGTCGCGGTGGCGCTGACCGGTGTGCTGCTGCTCCGGGACACCGGCACCCCGCAACGACGCTTCGACGTCGCGTTGTCCGCCACCGAATTGGCTCCCGGCGCGTCCGGTGATGCCAGCATGATCAAGACCGACTCCGGCTGGGAGATCCACTTGCAGGCCACCGGGCTGCCGCGCCTGGACAACGGCGAGTTCTACCAGGCCTGGTTGCGCAACGCCGACGGCGTGCTGGTGCCGATCGGGTCCTTCAACGAAGGCACGGACGTCACGCTCTGGTCCGGAGTTACCCCGGCAACCTTCTCCACCTTCACGATCACCAAGGAAGCAGCCGACGGCAAGCAGGACTCGTCGGGACAACGGGTGATGTCAGGCTCCGCCGTCGAGCAGCACTGATCGGCGCAAACAGGTTTTCCACAGCACGGCAAATGCGCCGCCGTTCGGGTGACAGGCTGAGTACCCTTCCAGAGTGAGTACCCGCCTGGACGACCCGCTGGTCGATCGTGAGCGGGAAATCGAAGCGATCGACCGGTTGCTGGCCCGCGCCGGCAACCAAGCGGGCGGTCTGTTGATCGAGGGCCCACCCGGCATCGGAAAGTCCCGGTTGCTGGCGATGGCCCGGCGACACTCTGCGGGCCTGCGGGTGGTCAACGCCAGGGGCTCGGAGATCGAACGGGATATTCCCTTCGCTGTGGTCCGGCAGCTGCTGGAGCCGGTTCTGCATGCCGCGTCGTCCCAGGAGCGGGCGGAACTGCTGGCCGGGGCAGGCGGCCTGGCCGAGCGAGCCCTGGTCGACTCCGAACCCGACCAGGACGCCTCGGACGAACCCGGCTCGGCCACCCTGCACGGGCTCTACTGGTTCACCGCCAACCTGGTCAGCAGGTCGCCGGTGTTGATGATCATCGACGACGTGCAGTGGGCGGACGTCGCCTCGCTCCGTTGGCTGGCCTATCTCGCCCAGCGCATCGACGGGCTGAACCTGTTGCTGTTGCTGGCCGTGCGGCCGCGGCACTCCGATACCGACGAGCAACTGTGGGACGCGCTGGCCGGCGTTCCCGAGTTCGAGACGATCCGGCCGCGGGGGTTGACCCCGGACGGCGTGGCACGGCTGACGCAGGACGTGGTATCGCTGACGCCGGAGCCGGAGTTCGTGGCGGCCTGTCACCAGCTGACCCGCGGCAATCCCTTCCTGATCCGCGAGTTGCTCGGCGAGCTGGCCGCCGGCGCGGTGGTGCCGACCGCGGCGAATGTGCCCCTGGTCGAACGCCAGACGTCCCGGACGGTGAGCCGCGCCGCCCTTGGCCGGCTGCGCCGGCTCCCGCCGGAATGCAGGTCGGTCGCCGATGCCGTGGTGGTGGCCGGTGATCCGTGCGAGTTGCCGCTCGCCGCCGCGATTGCCGGGCTCGACGAGGACGTCGCCTCGCGTGCCGCCGATGCACTGGCCGAGGCGTTCGTCCTCGATCCGGGCAGACCGTTGAATTTCGTCCACCCGTTGGTTCGCTCCAGCGTGTACGCGGACATGGGGGTCGCCGAACGCGATGAGCTGCACCGCCGCGCAGCCGACTCGCTGACCTCGATCGGGGCTCCGGTGGAACGGATCGCGCTGCACCTGCTGGCCAGCGAGCCACGGGCCGACGTCAAGACGGTCGAGATCCTGCGTCGCGCCGCCCGTCAGGCGCAGAGCCGGGGAGCCACCGATGCCGCGGTCGTCCACCTCACCCGGGCCTGGCAGGAACCGCCGTCGCCGGAGGTGTCCGGCGATGTCGCTCTGGAACTCGGCACCGCGGAGCGGCACGTGGGCAGTCTCCAGCGGGCGATCGGGCATCTGCGGGAGGCCATCGGTGCGACGACCGATCCGGCTCGCCGGGCCATCGCGGCGGGAGAACTGTGCACCGCGCTGATGTACACCGGCGAACAGAGCGCCGCACCGGTGATCGCCCTGCTGGACGCGATCCGGGCGCTGCCCGACAGCGAACGCGACCTCGGGCTCCGATTGGAGAACCTACGGGCCTTGGCCGCCGAGGGGTCCAGCGATTCACGAAGGCTGGTCGACACCGCCGGGAGCCGATTCGGCTGCGACCCGGAGACGCCGACGACCCGCGCCGAACGCATCCACGTGGCGGCATTGGGGCTGGAGGCCGCCTACCGCCAGCCGGCGCATGTCGGCCGGACGCTTGCCAGGCGGGCCGTCGAAGGCGGCGACCTGCTCCGCGATCCGGGACCCGGCGACCACTCGTTCTTCATGGCCCCCTTCGCATTACAGATCAACGGGGCCTACGACGAGTCGATCCAGTTGCTCACCCAGGCCATGGACATCGCCCAGACCCAGGGTTCCGCGTTCGCTTTCGCTCAGGCCGCGGAGTGCCGCTCGATGTCCTGGCTGTATCGCGGATACCTGGCCGAGGCCGAGGCGGACGCCGAGCTTGCGCTGGTGTACCCGGGCGGAGCGATCCGGATCGCGGTGCTGACGATGATCGAGATACGGCTCGCGCACGGCGATGTCGCCGGCGCCGAGCTCGTCTGGAAGGAAGCCGGCCTGGACAAGGCTCCCACCATCGCTCGCGGCTCGGTGCTCAATCTGCAGGCCCGCGCGCATCTGCGGATGGCGCAGGGCCGCCTGCAGGACGCGCTCGCCGATCTGCGGGCGTGCGGCAGGATCGAGGAGGAGTGGGATGTCCGGACCCCGGTGCTCACCCAGTGGCGCACCGACGCCGCGCTCATTCTCAGCGCAGCGGGGGAGATCGGCGAGGCCGAAAGGCTGATCGACGAGGAGCTCACCCGGTGCCGCGCGTTTGCGGCACCCCGGACGTTGGGCATCGCCCTGCGGGCGGCGGGAGTGGTGCGCCAGGGCGCCGCTGGGATACGCGATCTGCAGGAAGCGGTGGCCGTGCTGGAGGACTCACCGGCACGGCTGGTGTACGCGGGTGCGCTGTACGACCTGGGTGCGGCATTGCGCCGGTCCGGACGGCGGTCCGACGCGCGACCGGCACTGAACGCGGCGGTCGAGCTCGCCGTCCGGTGCGGGGCCACGGCGCTGGCGTCCATGGCCCACGACGAGCTCGTCGCGGCCGGCGCCCGGCCCCGCCGCGACCCGCTGCGCCACCGAACCGCACTGACCGCCAGCGAGTTGCGGGTCGCCCGGCTGGCTCGCGACGGGTTGACCAACCGAGAGATCGCGCAGGCCCTTTTCGTCACCGAGAAGACCATCGAGGTCCACCTGACCAGCAGCTACCGCAAGCTCGGCATCGGCTCGCGATCCCAACTGGCCCGCATGTTGTCGCAGGTCGATCCCGCCAGCTGACGCCGTCGGCGAGCGTCGTTTCGCTCGAGGAATGCTTGAACCTGTGGATCCGAAATCTCGGGTTGACGCCGGAGGGCGTACCTTCCCGATGTCCCGTCAGGTTCCTCAAGCAAGGCCGGCGAGCCACCGCCGGTCGGGAAGGTACACCCGTGATCCACGGGTAGTTGCTCAGGAACGATCGGAGAAGTCCGCGGCTGAAGCGTCGGGGCCGTTGTTGGATGAGTCATTGCCCGATCCGGCCCGACTGAGCGATCCCGGGTGCCGGTAAGACGAGTTGGTCCGGGACGGGGCCCCGGCAGATGTTGGCGGCGGCGGTTGCAGCGGAGGTCGCGGCGTACATCGAGCGGTTCGCCGGCGTCGTCGACGAGGACGGGCATCGCCTGGTGGTCCGTGGTCATGGTCGCGTAAAGATCTTGATCACAGGTCTTGACAATTCCTCGCCGGCAGCAGTCTGGGGCCCGGACTGCGTTCTTGGGGTATTTCTTGGGGTATTCCCCCGACGCGAAGCGACGCTAAGCGGTTCATGGTCAGCACAAGTCGTGCGCTCCCCGTCCCGTCGGGGGGGATCGGGAGTGCGCGACCCTCACCCCCACCCGCTCCGTTCGGGCGGTGTGGGCAATTCCGGATCTCCGGATCGGCCGGTGAGGGCTCGCTAGGATTTACGCTAGGTTTGTCTGTTTCGTTTGGGTAGACTGGTGGTATGTCGTCGTCCGGGCCGGTCCCTGATCCGCTGGCGGAGCGGTTGTCGCTGATCAGGCCGCATCTGGACCAGCGGGCGTGGCGGCTGTTGCTGGGCGCCGAGGCCAAGGTGCTGGGCCGTGGCGGGATCAAAACCGTTGCCGCGGCGACCAGGGCCCACCCGGACACGGTGGCCCAAGGAGTGCGGGAATTGGACTACCCGGAGCCGATCCCGGGGCGGATCCGCCGTCCCGGTGCGGGCCGCAAGAGCGCCACGGTCACCGACCCGGATCTGCTCGGCGCGTTGGACGCCCTGGTCGATCCGGTGACCCGGGGCGACCCGGAATCGGCGTTGCGGTGGACGACGAAGTCGACGCCGACTCTGGCTGCGGAATTGACCGCGCTGGGCCACAAGGTGTCGGCGACAACGGTCGCGAAGCTGCTGAAAGCGTCCGGGTACAGCCTGCAGGCGAACGCGAAAGCCGTTGAAGGCAAGCAACACCCCGACCGGGACGCGCAGTTCGAGTACCTGAACTCGCAGGCCATGGGGTTCACCGGCGCCGGTGACCCGGTGGTCTCGGTCGACACGAGAAAGAAGCAGCTCGTCGGGAGCTTCGCCGCCGACGGCCGCGAGTACGAACGCGTCGGGGAGCCCCGGAAGGTGCTGGTCCACGACTTCGCCGACAAGGACCTGGGCAAGGTCGCCCCGTACGGGGTGTACGACATCACCGCGAACACCGGGTGGGTCAACGTGGGCACCGACGCCGACACCGGGCAGTTCGCTGTGGAATCCATCCGCCGCTGGTGGAACACCATGGGCTCCAACGCTTATCCCGGTGCCAGCCGGTTGTTGATCACCGCAGACGCCGGCGGGTCGAACGGGTCACGGCTCCGGCTGTGGAACACCGAACTCGCGCAGTTCGCCGCCCAGACCGGCCTGACGATCACCGTCTGCCACCTGCCGCCCGGCACCAGCAGGTGGAACAAGGTCGAGCACAGCCTGTTCTCCGCGATCAGCCGGAACTGGCGGGGACGACCCCTGGAATCCCACGAGGTCGTCATCGAAACCCTCAAGGCCGTCACCACGACCACCGGACTGACCGCGCACGCCGAACTCGACACGAACTCCTACGAACGGGGCATCAGAATCCCCGACAAGGACATGAAAATTCTTGAAAACAGCGGGATCCTGACCCGCCACGACTTCCACGGCGACTGGAACTATTCGCTGAACCCACGCGACACGCCGAAGCAACCCACCTAGCTTATCTGTGAGTCCTGAGTCTGAGTAGCGCCGGGTTCAATACGCGGGGTCGTCTTCGATGATCATCTCAGGGGCGTGGCGACCGAGGCGAGCGGCTTTTCTCCGGCGCGCGCCGCACACAGCCGCAGCACTCGACGCAGTGTGAGGACGGCCGGGGGCGCCGACGCTCCCGCCAGATGCAGCACGTCTCATCCATTGCGCCTGGCCTCCGACGGAGCGGGCATGGGCCCACCGATTCGGAGCCGCGAATGTCATCCCCCCGAACCTTCACGACAGGCACAGCAATCGCGGCTGCCGCACCGCGTGTTATCCGCCTTCCCGTTG
>DASQFG010000552.1:0-1820 GCA_035633315.1 Nakamurella sp.
TGCGCAAGTCCTGGTGGCCGGCGGATCCGGTGCCGTTCGAACGCCAGGTCGACATCGTGGTCACCGGCGGCAGTTCGGGTCTCGGAGCGGCGACGGCAGCGGGCCTGGCGGCCCTCGGCGCGCGGGTGCACCTCGTCGGCCGCAGCGCCGAGCGGTTGGGCACGTCCGCCGCGACGATCCGGTTGCAGGTCAGGGACGCGGAACTGGTCGAGCACGAGGCCGACATCAGCGACCTCGACGCGGTCCGGGCCCTGGTCGACACCATCGGTGGTGATGTCGGCTCGGTGCACGGCCTGGTGCACTGCGCCGGCGTGCTGCCGCCGGAAAGATCCGTCACCGCGCAGGGCCACGAGCTGACCTTCGCCACCCATGTGCTCGGCCCGTTCCTGCTCACCTCCGGGCTGCGACCGTTGCTGCAGGCCGACGGCGACGGGCGGGTGATCTGGGTGTCCTCCGGCGGGATGTACACGGCTCCGCTGCCCGCCGACGACCTGGAGTACGCGACCGGTGAGTACAAGGGCGCCAGGGCGTACGCCCGAACGAAACGGATGCAGGTGGTGCTGGCCGAACGGCTCGCCGCGGCTTTCATCCAGCCGGGCGACCCGGTCGTGCACAGCATGCACCCGGGGTGGGCCGCGACACCCGGGGTCAGCGGTTCGCTGCCGACGTTCGAAAAGGTCACCCGGCCGATCCTGCGCTCCGCCGAGCAGGGTGCGGACACGATCGTCTGGCTCGCCGCGGCCGGCGAACCGGGGCTCAGCACGGGGCTGTTCTGGCACGACCGGCGGGTACGGCCGACCCACTACCTGCCGTGGCAGAAGGACGACCCCGACGCCCGCCGGCGGCTGTGGAATTTCTGTCTGAACGCGACCGGCGCTGAAGTGAACTGACCTGAACTGATTCGGGCTGCCGGCCGAACAGCGCGCCCGTGCTGACCGAGGACGGCGAACGGGATCTCCACGCCGACTACGGGCCGTGGGCGACCGGCGACGAGCGTGACGCCCAGCAGATGCTGCGCGGCTTCACCGGTGACTGGTGGGTGGTGGGCGGCCGCGCCATCGAGGCTTTCACTGGGTCGCCGGAACCGCACAAGGGCATCGACAACGCCTTGCTGCGGGCCGATCTCCCCGAGCTCCGGCTCCTGTCGGAGCGCCCTATCACCTCTGGGCGGTCTTCGACGGGGCAATGACACCACTCTGGCCGGACCAGCCGGACACGGCCCCGCCCGACTTCCTGCAACTTCGGCTCCGCAGGAACGCGACCTCGCCATGGGAGTTCGACGTGCTGTTCAACCCCGGCGATCGCGGAAGGTGGGTCAACCGGCGGTGGCCGTCGATGGTGATGCCACTGGATCAGGCCACCTGGATCGGTGGGAACGGGGTGCGGTACCGCCGCCCGGAGATCGTGCTGCTGTTCAAGGCCAGCACGCTCGGGAGAAGGACCAGCAGGACTTCGACGCAACCCTGCCCGTGCTGGGTGCCGGACAGCGCGGCTGGCTGTGGGAATGGCTGGTGGTCGTGCATCCAGGGCACGCCTGGCCGGCGCTGACCTGAGCCCACTGATCTGAGCCCGCTTATCTGAGCCCGCTGATCTGCGGCGCTACCGGCCGGCCGGCGCGGAACACGGTCTGTCGGTGGTCCTTGGCATGCTCGTCCAGGAAGGATGGTCCGTGCGGGAACACCGAACTCGCAGGGCCGCGGGTCGGCACCAACACCACATCTCCATCTCACTGCGGGGGCCGCAATGGCAGACAAGGACTTGACTCGGATCGCCGCGCTGCTGCGCAAGGCCGAGAGCACCGACAACGAACACGAGGCGGA
>DASQFG010000553.1:0-4002 GCA_035633315.1 Nakamurella sp.
GCGCAAGCCCGCGAAGAACAGGGACGAGGCGATCGCGCTGAGCGAGTCGATGTTCCGTCGGATCGGATCGCCGGGCTACCCGTTCGACGCCGAGCGGCTCCGGCGAGTCACCGGGCTGGCCTATGACCGCCGATACGACCCTGCCGGATCTGCCCGGCAGTTCGCCGCGATTCTGGGTTCGCCCGATCGCACGGCTGCCCTCGTGGACATCGCGGTGCCCACCCTGGTGATGCACGGGGAGGCCGATCCGTTGATCGGGGTGTCCGGCGGCCGGGCGACCGCCGCGGCCATACCGGACTCCAGGCTGGTGACCTTCCCCGGGATGGGGCACGACATCCCCGAGCCGTTGTGGCCGCGGTTCGTCGACGAGATCTGCAGCAATGTCGAAGCGGGGGAAGCGCGGCGCGCTGCGGCCTGATCGTCGATGGCAGCGGGTCGATGAGTTCGTGGAGTGTTGCCCTGCTGGGCGCGATCGCCGGCTGACCCTTCCGGGCTCGAGATTCCGCACCCCGGCCCATCGAGTCGCCGATTTCTGCCCCTTCCGCTGCGGGGAAGGGACCGAAACTGGCGACTCGATGGCAGGTCAGGCGACGTGCTCGGGGAGGGTGTCCACCGCCGGCGGCAGGGAATCCGTGGCGGCCTGCCGCACCGCCTCCAACGGCACGCCCTGGGCGACGATCGCTTGGGCGGCCAGCGCGTCCGGTTCGCTCAACAGGCCCAGGATCAGGTGGGCCGGCTGGATCTCGTCGTTGTGTGCCGCCCCGGCCTCGTTCTGCGCGGCCATCACGACGTTTTTCGCCCGCGGGGTGAACCGGCTGAATCCGTCATCCGGATGGGGGTCGAAGGTTCCTGGCGATGGGGTCGTCGGGGCGGCCTTGCCGGCGAAGCGCTTCTGGGCGGCCTGCTTTGTCACCCCCATGCTCCGCCCGATCTCGGTCCAGGACGCACCCGAACGCCGCGCCTGGTCGACGAAGTGCACGATCAGGTGGTCGGCCACGTCGTCGAGGTGGTCGGCGGCGATGACGGCGTCGGACAGTTGGTCCAGGACGTCGGAATGCACCTGGGTGATGGCGTCGATCAGGTCGTCGAGGCGGACAGGATTGGTCATGCGAACGGGCCCGGTCATGGGTCAACCATAGGTTGACGATGGCGAATCGTCAACCTATGGTTGTCGATTGCTGTTGTCCGCGCGCTCAGGCCGTCGCATCCTGATCGCGACCACTGCCGGCCAGCAGGCTCGGCAGATCGAACCCGTGCCGATCGAAGCGCTCGGCGTGCGGCGGGTAGCCCTCGGCTCGCACCAGCCGCCCGTCCCGGCTGGTGAAGATGTCCGCGGTCTCCACCACGCCACCCTCGACACGTCCTGGCAACGCGACGATCTCGCGGATCCGGCGGGAGCTGTCCGGATCCATGCCGATCTGCACGACCAGGTCGACGCAGGCCGCGACAGTGGGCACCACGAACGCGTCCGTGACGTTCTCGCCGGCCAGCAACGGCAGCGTGCACAGCTTGATCACCGCCTCCCGGGCGGAATTCGCGTGCACACTGCACATTCCAGGGAGCCCTGAATTCAGGGCGATCAGCAGGTCGAGCGATTCCTCCTGCCGCACCTCGCCGACGATGATCCGGCTGGGCCGCATCCGCAGCGCCTCCTTGACCAGCCGGCGGAGCCGGATCTCCCCGTGCCCCTCAAGGTTCGGTTGGCGGGTCTGCATGGCCACCACGTCCGGCAGGTTCGGCCGGAGTTCGAAGACCTCCTCGCAGGTGACGACCCGCTCCCGGGCGGGGATCGAGTTGATCAGGGTGTTCAGCAGCGTGGTCTTCCCGGCCTGGGTGCCGCCGGCCACGATGATGTTCAGCCCGGCGGCGACCGCGGCCTCCAGGAATCGGGCGGCGTGCGCGGTGACCGTGCCCAGCGCGACCAGGTCTTCCAGGCCGTTGGCGGCGACGACGAACTTGCGGATGTTCAGGCTCAAGTGCTCGCGGGTGATGTCCGGGATGACCGCGTGCAGCCGGCTGCCGTCGGGCAGCAGCGCGTCGACGAACGGTGAGGACAGATCGAGCCTGCGCCCGGACGGTTTGAGCATCCGTTCCACCAGGTCGCGGACCTCGTCACCGGTGAGCACGACGGTGGTGAGCTCGGAGCGGCCGTTCCTGGCGATGAACACCCGGCCCGGTTGGTTGATCCAGATCTCCTCGACGGCGGGATCCTCGAGGTAGCGCTGCAGTGGGCCGAACCCGGCCAGGGTGTCGAAGACGTGCCGCACCGCGCCGGGCCGGTCCAGCAGCGGGGGCAGCGCCGAGACCGGTACCCGTTCCTCGTAGTGGCTGATCACCTCGTCGATCAGCAGCCGGGTGGACCGGTGGTCGGTGACCGGGTCGATGCCGCGGCGGCGGATCAGCTCGCGGACCTCGTCGTGGATGTGTTCGGTGGCGGTGGACGCGGTCACGGGAATCCCTCCTGACGTCGGCGCTGGGCGCATGTCCGGTGCGATCCGGGTTCTTGTTCAGCGCCCGCGGACAGCTCCGTGCGAGAAGTGACGGTATCCCGGCGAGGGCCGTCAGTGGGAATCTGTCCACAACGGCCAGGTCCTCGCCTCGCGCAAGGGCCATGACGGGCCTCCGGTCGCCAGCTCGGATCGCGGGCTATTTCTTGCAGGACGGGTCCTGCGGAACCACGAAGATCGACAGGCTGTCCACGCCCTTGTGGTAGCCGCTGTAGACGCGGTTGCCGAATTTGTCGCATTTGGTGGCGACGTTGCTGAATCCGTCGGGCATGGCGATGATCTCGGCCGGTGTCTGGTCCCCGGATTCGTTGCCGCCGACCACGGGGGCGTCGTTGGCGGACTGGCACGACGACGCGGACAGCAGGATGGCCAGCGGGATCGCGGCGGCGGTGATGCCGTAGCGAATGGCACGGCGCTTGTTGATCATGAGCAATGAACCTCTCGTGAGATGGAGATGGAACCATTGAACCGACCGTATGCAACCCGCGGGCACCCGGTCTCCGTCCTCCTGTACAGCAGCCGACTCCAGGAGGAGACATGGGAAAGCCCGCGTTCATCATGGCCGTCGTAGCCGCCGGAGCACTGGCCCTGTCCGGGTGCGCCGCAGCCGGTGAGAAGGCCGCCACCGGGTCTTCGGCGGCGGTCGCGCCGATGGCCGCGGCGTCCGGTGTGGCCGCCGACACCGCAGATTCCGGGGCCGCCGACCGTTCCATCACCGCCCAGGGGACCGGAACAATCAGCGGCACACCGGATGTGGTGACGATCAGCATCGGCGTTCAGACCCAGTCCGCGTCGGCCCAGACGGCGTTGGACGACAACAACAAGCGGGCTGCCGATGTGATCGGCGTCCTCAAGGACAGCGGCGTGGTGCCGGCCGATCTGCAAACCAGTCAGCTCTCGATCACTCCCTCGTACGACGACAAGGGCCAGCAGATCACCGGATACCAGGTGACGAACATGGTCACCGCCAAGCTGCGGGACATCTCCACAGCGGGTGCGGTGATCGACGCGGCCGGCAAGACGGCCGGCGACGCCGTCCGGGTACAGCAGTTGACCTTCTCCATCGACGATGACAGCGCGCTGCGCGCACAGGCCCGCGCGGACGCGGTCAAGCGGGCACAGGCTCAGGCCAAGCAGATGGCCGACGCGGCCGGCGTCCAACTCGGGGCCATCCGTTCGATCACCGAGACACCCGCCGCGACGCCGACGGTCTATCCAGCCGCCATGGCGGCCGGCGATTCGGCGAGTGCATCGGTGCCCATCGAACCGGGCAGCCAGGAACTCAGCGTGGTGGTCCAGGTGATCTACGAGATCGCCGGATGAGCGCGATGGTCCTTGCTGCCCTGAGTCACTTCTGCACCTGGTACCGGATGATGACCTTGATCTTTTCCGGCGCCACCCGCCCAGGGTCGTTCAGGTAGATCTCGTTCTGCCGGCCGGTCAGCGTCAACCCGTGTGCGTCGGCGTACCGGTGCAACAGGTCGACGGCCGGTTG
>DASQFG010000554.1:0-3646 GCA_035633315.1 Nakamurella sp.
TGCGGCAACGCCACCCAGACCGCGCACTACTTCCAGTCCGCCTGGGGCATGGAACTGGTCGCCTACTCCGGTCCCGAGGTCGGCAACCGCGACCACAAGTCCTTCGTGCTGACCTCGGGATCCGCCCGCTTCGTGATCAACGGTGGAGTCGACCCGGGCAGTGGATTGCTCGAAGAGCACCGCCGGCACGGGGACGGGGTGGTCGACCTGGCCATGGAGGTCGTCGACGTCGATCGGTGCATCCAGCACGCGCGGGCCCAGGGCGCCACCGTCCTCGTCGAGCCGCACGACGAGGCCGACGAGCACGGCACCGTCCGGATCGCGGCGATCGCCACCTACGGGCACACCCGGCACACCCTCGTCGACCGCAGCCGCTACGCAGGCCCCTACCTGCCGGGCTACGTGGCCAGGCGATCGAGCTTCGTCAAACGCGACGGTGCACCGAAGCGACTGTTCCAGGCGCTGGACCATGCGGTCGGCAACGTCGAACTCGGCCGGATGAACGAGTGGGTGGAGTTCTACAACAAGGTCATGGGCTTTGTGAACATGGCCGAATTCGTCGGTGACGACATCGCCACCGAGTACTCCGCGCTGATGAGCAAGGTGGTGGCCAACGGCAATCACCGGGTGAAGTTCCCGCTCAACGAGCCCGCGGCCGGCAAGCGGAAGTCGCAGATCGACGAATACCTGGAGTTCTACACCGAGCCCGGTTGCCAGCATCTGGCGCTGGCCACGAACGACATCCTGCGCACCGTCGACGTGCTGCGGTCCGAGGGTGTGGAGTTCCTGGACACCCCTGACGCCTACTACGACGACCCTGCGCTGCGGGCCAGGATCGGCCACGTCCGGGTGTCCGTCGAGGAACTGAAGCAGCGCCGCATCCTGGTCGACCGGGACGAGGACGGGTACCTGCTGCAGATCTTCACCAGGCCGCTCGGCGACCGGCCGACGATCTTCTTCGAGCTCATCGAACGGCACGGCTCGCTGGGATTCGGCAGGGGCAACTTCAAGGCGCTGTTCGAGTCGATCGAGCGGGAGCAGGCGGCCCGCGGCAACCTGGAGCCGGCCCTGGTTCAGCCGTGAACACCTCACCCGACGGTGCTCTCAGTGATCCGACCCATCAGCCGGTTCAGCCGCCGGTGCCGTGGCCGGTTCAGTAGCAGGCACAACGGTTCCCGTCACCTCGCCGAGCTCGAGCCGCCCGCCGCCGTTGCCGGGCGCGCCGGCCCGGATGGTGACGATGTCGCCGTCTTCCAGGAAGGTCCGCAGCGCGCCGTCGTCCAGCACGATCGGCAGCCGACCGGCGTCGGACAGCTCGACGAACGATCCGGCCTGCCGGTCACCGGGACCGGAGACGGTGCCGGAGGCGTACAGGTCGCCGGGGCGGACGCTCGCCCCGTTCGCGGTCAGCTGGGCCAACATCTGCGCGCCGGTGTAGTAGGTGGACGCGAACGGTGGGTGGGAGACCTCGGTGCCGTTCCACTCGATGGTCAGCGAGATGTCCAGACCCCACGGCTCCGCGGGATCGTCGGTCAGGTAGGGCAGCAGCGGAACGGATCGGGTCGGTGGTTGCACCCGGGCGGAATCCAATGCGGCGAGTGGAGTGATCCAGTGCGAGATCGAGGTGGCGAAGGACTTTCCCAGGAACGGGCCGAGCGGAACATATTCCCAGGACTGAATGTCGCGGGCGCTCCAGTCGTTCACCAGGCAGACGCCGAACACGTGGTCGGCGAAGTCGTTGACGGACAAGCGTTGGGACAGCTGCGATCCGGCCCCGACGACGAACCCGATCTCGGCCTCCACGTCCAACCGGCAGGACGGGCCGAACACCGGCCACTGCTCGTTCGCCTCCTTGTGCTGGCCGCAGGGACGGACGACCGGGGTGCCGGACGGAACGACGGTGCCCGCCCGCCCGTGATACCCGACGGGGAGGTGTTTCCAGTTGGGCAGCAACGGTTCCGACCCGGGCCGGAACAGCCGACCAAGGGCAATGGCGTGATGCTCGCTGGCGTAGAAATCCACGTAGTCGGCGACCTCAAAGGGCAGCCGGAGCTGGATGTCGGACAGCCCGTGCAGATAGGGCGAGACCCGGTCGCGCCACGAAACGTCGGCCAGCGCGACCGTCAGAAACCCGCGGACCGCCGACCAGACCGCGGGCCCGGCCGCCAGCAGCGGATTCAGCGTGCCGGCCTCGACACACTTGGCCCACGGCTGTGTTTCGGCCCGCGCGAGCCCGGCGATGTCGAGAACCTCGTCACCGATACGGACCCCGACCCGCGGCGCGGCGTCAGCGGGCACGAACACCCCGTACGGCAGGTGGTCGACGTCGAACCCGGACCCCGCAGCGGACGGCAGCCAACTGGTCATCGGTTACGCCGGATCTGTTCGGTGAGTCTTGACACCCTGCCGACCATAGCGGAGCGTCGAATTCGTTGAAGATCAACGCGTTCAGCCCGGCGCTGCTGATCGACAACGCTGGTCGACAGCAGGTTCGGCACCATCGATCATCAGTGGCAAGATCATCAGTGGCAAGATCACGAGTCGCAAGGGAGCGACCATGGCCTACTACCGGACGGTCGGCAGCATTCCGGCCAAGCGGCACACCCAGTTCCGGGACGACGCCGGAAAGCTGTACTCCGAGGAACTGATGGGCGAGGAGGGATTCTCGGCGGATTCCTCGCTGCTGTATCACCGGCACATTCCCTCGGCGATGGTCGACGCCAGGGTCTGGGATCTGCCCGACCTTTCCACCACGCCCAACCACCCGCTGATGCCGCGGCACCTGCGGCTGCGCGACCTTTTCCCCGGTGAGAACCCCGGCACTGGAGTCGATGTCGTGACCGGTCGCCGGCTCGTGCTGGGCAACGCCGACGTCCGCATCTCCTACGCGGTTGCCATGGAACCCAGCCCGCTGTACCGCAACGCGATCGGTGACGAGTGCGTGTTCGTCGAAGCCGGCGCGGCCCTGGTGCAGACGGTTTTCGGTGAACTCACCGCGCGGCAGGGTGACTATGTCCTCATTCGTCGCGCGACGGTGCACCGTTGGCTGCCGATCACCGAGCAGGGCGCGCTGCGGACCTACGCGATCGAGGGCAGCAGCCATATCGGGCCGCCGAAGCGGTACCTCTCCCGGTTCGGTCAGCTGCTCGAGCATTCCCCTTACTGCGAAAGGGATCTGCACGGCCCGGCCGGGCCTCTCGGGCTGGACGGCGCAGACGTCGAGGTCTACACCAAGCACCGCGGGAACGGTCCGTCCGGCATCGTCGGGTCGATCGTGGTCAGCCCGCACCACCCGTTCGACGTGGTCGGCTGGGACGGTTGCCTGTACCCGTACACGTTCAACGTCGCCGATTTCGAGCCGATCACCGGTCGCGTGCACCAGCCGCCGCCGGTGCACCAGGTCTTCGAGGGCAGCAATTTCGTCGTCTGCAATTTCGTGCCGCGCAAGGTGGACTACCACCCGTTGGCGATCCCGGTGCCGTACTACCACTCCAATGTGGACAGCGACGAAATCATGTTCTACGTGGCCGGCGACTACGAGGCCCGCAAGGGCTCCGGCATCGGACCCGGCTCGGTCAGCGTGCACCCGGGCGGGCATTCCCACGGCCCACAGGCCGGCGCCGTCGAGGCGGCGTTGGGCAAGCAC
>DASQFG010000555.1:0-3640 GCA_035633315.1 Nakamurella sp.
GTCTCGTTCGGTATCCAGTTCGACGCGAGGCGCTCACCGAGGGCCGTCTCGGACGGCCGGGCGCCATCTACCCGCAGGGTGGGAACCCGTTCGATCCACGCCGCCACCGCGGACGATTCGATCGGAGCATTCGTCAACGGCGCCGTCGTCTCGATCACGTAAACGCCGGTCGATGCGCACCAAAGGGCGCCGCGTTCGGCCGGAAAGGTGCCGGCCCGCGACGGGTCAACAAGCGGGGGTCACGGAGCCGGGGGACGTGCGGGCGGTCGAGGTGCGGACGGTCAAGGTTGAGGACGCGCGGATGATCTCGGCGGGTTTTGTGCTGCGTGTGACGCGAGTGAACGATTTGATCCGCGCCGGCGAAGTTGATCCGCGCCGAAAGGGGGCGATCAGGCGGGCGAGAGGGACATGGGGCCGTACACGGCCTGACGGTCGCTGAACAGGCTGACCGCCGCGATGCCTTCGTCCAGCAGATCGGAATAGACCTCACCGAGCCAGTTCTCGGCCGCCTCCTGGGAGGGGAATTCCACCATCGGGCCGTCCGCGACGACTCCCGCCTCGTCGGCATACCGCCACAGGTAAACCATTTCGCTCCTTGATCCCGCCTTTGATCTGGTTGTCCGGACACCACCGACGGCCCGTGCATTCGACGGTATCCGGGTCGCCGGACGGGTGTCTGCCGGGACGCGACTTTCACATCCGTTTACCGTCATACCCATCCCGGCTTCATGGCCGGAATGGCCTGCCGCCCGCTCGCAGACACCGAAGAGAGCTCATGACACTGGACCTTCCGGCCGTACCCACCCCCGACCTGGCCGCGGCCGCCAGCGCCGCCGCCCGCCGCGACCGACTGCCGGCCGGCGCACTGGGTGTGTGGGGCGCGGTGCTCGACACCCTCGCGGCGGCCCGCGGTTCGGCGACCGGATCGCTGACCCCGCTGCGCCCGCGACTGGTGGTGATGGCCGCCGATCACGGCATCGCCGACTCGGGGGTATCGGCCGCCATTCCGGCCGACACCGCCCGCCGAGTTGCCGACCTCACCGCCGGCGTGGGACTGACCGCGACGCTGGCGGCGGTCACCGGCGTCGGTGTCCGGGTGGTTCAGGCGGGCCCCCGCAGCGGCCGGATCGACATCGAGGACGCGCTGGACGACGACCAGCTCGAGGCGGCGATCGCCACCGGACGGCAGATCGCCGACGCCGAGGTCGACGAGGGCGCCGACCTGCTCATCGGCGCCGTCTGCGGCGTCGGCGTCAGCACCCCGGTGTCCGTGCTGGTCGCCGTACTCACCGGGATGGAGCCGGTGGACGCCACCACCCGCGGCTCGGGCATCGACGATGCCGCGTGGATCACCAAGGCCGCCGCCGTCCGGGACGCGCTGTTCCGTGTCCGCAGGGCCGGCTCGGACGTGCTCACCCTGCTGCGCACCGGTGGCGGCGCGGACATCGCCGCGCTCACCGGATTCATCGCGCAGGCGGCCATCCGGCGGACCCCGGTGCTGATCCACGACCTGCCCAGCACCGTCTGCGGGGTGCTCGCGCACCGGCTCGCGCCCGGGGCGGACAGCTACCTGCTGGCCAGTTCACTGTCGCCGGAACGGGGGCACCGCCGGCTGCTGGACATGCTGGGCCGCGAGCCGCTGACCGATTGGTCGATCACCGCCGGATCTGGAGTCGCGGCGTTGCTGGTGGTGCCCTCGCTCCGTGCGGCGGCGCAGGCGGTGGACGCGGTGCTGGCCGTGGACGAGGCCGCTGGGAGCCCCGAACGCGTCACCCGCTCCGCACACGCCATCGACGCCTGGGATCCCGAGCTGCTCTGACCCGGTCGGGAGGATGTGGCGAGGCCTCCGGTGCCCGAACGCTGAGCACAGGGCGTCACCCGATCAACCGGGAGTGCCCCCGGGCGACCCCACTCCTTCATCCCGCGCCCCCTGTCGGGGCGGCTCGGCATCGGCCTGCTCGGCCGCCGCGGTGACCTGGTGACCCGTCCCAACTGCGGACTCCTGAGTGCCGGTCGCCTGCTCGCTGCTGTGGCCCGCGGCCGCCGCGGCCGCTGATGACTCCCGTTTCTTGGTCACCCCGCGCTGCGCCGCGCCTAGCAGCAACCTGACCACCAGACCGATGACGACCAGGTTGAGCAGCATCTGCACGCTCACCAGCAGCCGCATCGGGTTCGTCTCCGGGGTGATGTCGCCGAAGCCGACGGTCGCGAAGACCGTGATCGTGAAGTAGAGCGACTTGGTGTGGTCCAGATGCTCGGAAAACGCCCCGGGGTTGGCCAATGAATTGGACAGGTAGATCCGCGCGAAGATCAGCAGGTACAGCGGGGCGGTCACCGACATCGCTTCGACCGCACGCAGATTCGGGTACTTCGAATTCACGATCGCGGGGATCTGGATCCCCACGATGATGCCGAAGATCGTCAACGCCAACAGCAGCCAGGGCAGGTCCGAATCGGTGCCGGCGTCGGGAGTCGGTATCAGGTAGTACGCGGTCATCAGCAGGGTGACCGTGACCAGCACCCGCGCCGCGATCCACAGGCCGAGCCGCCACATTTTCTTGCGGGGGATCGGCTCTGAGGGCAAGTTCGCTGTCATGACGTGGTGAAACCCTCTCCTCGGCCGACCGCTGCCGTCGCGAGTCCGCGCGGTCACAGTAAGGCGGTGCGCCGCTGCCCGACATGCCGCGATCTGGATGAATCCCCCGGTGCTCGGCTCCCCGCTCAGCTTGCCGCCATCCGGCGCGGCGCGCCCACTGTGGCGATCCCCGCGGCCAGCACGCAGCAGATGATGACCATGATCATCGCGCCGGTCCAGCCCGAGCCGTCGAACACCACCGCGCCGGCGAAGCCCAGCAGGCTCGACCCCGCGTAGTAGGCCAAGGAGTACAGCGCGGACGCCTGCGATCGCGCCGCGGGTACCTGCTGTCCCGCCCAGGCCGCCGCGATCGCGTGGGCCACGAAGAAGCAGAACGTCGCGATCACCAGTCCGAGCAGCACCAGCCACAGCGGTGCGGCCAACGTCACCGCGACACCGACCGCCATTCCGAAGCCGGCGGCGATCAGCACGGCCCGCCGCCCCCAGCGGCCGACCAGCCGGCCCACCCCCGATGAACCCACGGTGCCGACCAGGTAGGTCAGGAACAGCAGGCTCACCACCGACGCCGGCAGCCGGTACGGGTCGTCCAGCAGCCGGAACGCCAGCAGGTTGTAGACCGTGACGAACCCGCCCATCAGGAGGAAGGCCTGGGCGTAGAAGACCCACACCGTCGGGTCCGCCATCGCCGCGCGGATCCTGCCCCGGGCGGGTCGTCGGGCCGGCCTCTCATCGGCAGGCAGCAGGATGACGAACACCACGACCGCCGCCGCGACCAGCACCGACGTGGTCGCCACGGCCCACCGCCAGCCGGCCACACCCCCCACCGCGCCGGTGATCACCCGTCCGGACAGGCCACCGAGCGTGGTCCCGGCGATGTACAGCCCGCCGATGCCGGCGACCCGCCCGGCCGGCGCCCGCGCCACCAGGTGGGCGATCGCCAGCGCGGGCAGTGCGCCAAGGGCCAACCCGGCCACCGCCCGCAGCACCAGAAGGACCTCGAAGGAAGGCGCCAACGGAAGCGCCGCGCCGGCCACCGCGGCGACA
>DASQFG010000556.1:0-3172 GCA_035633315.1 Nakamurella sp.
CACGCTGCCAGAACAGCGGTGCGCTGATCCCCGACTCCTGCCGGTGCTGCCAGCCGGCCGGGTGCCACCACCGGCTGTCGTCGTAGCCGCCGTCGGCGATGAACTCCTGGTAGGCGCCGTTGGTGACGGGGTAGGCGTCGATCCGGAAGGCCGGTACGTCCTCCGGATGCGCGGGTCGCTCGTTGTCCAGCGCCCACGGATGGGCGGAGGTGCCCATGGTGAACGGACCACCGGGAATCAGCACCTCGATCTGCCGCGGAAAGCCGTTCGGTGCCGGCGGTGCCGCGGCATCGAGCACCGCGTCGCCCTTGCGCAGCTGGTGGGTGGCCAGCATCGTCTCGGCGTGCTGCTGCTCGTGCTGGGCGATCATGCCGAACACAAAGCCGCGTTCGGTGAGCCGCCTGCCGCGCAACGGCGTTCGCTCGATCAGGTCGAGCACCTTGGATCGGACGTCGACCACGTAGGACCGCGACTCGCCCGGGTCGAGCAGGGGCAGCGCGGGCCGGTCGGCCCGCGGATGCTGGAAGGCGTCGTAGAGCTGGTCCACCGTCTCCGGCAGGATCGGGTCCCTGCCGCCGATGTCGCGGAGCAGCCACAGCTCCTCTTGGTTACCGATGTGTGCGAGATCCCAGACCAACGGCGACATCAGCCGGGAATGCTGGCGCACCAGTTCGGCGTCGTCCAGGACGTCGGTCAAACCGCGGGTGCGGGCGCGGGCGCGCTCCAGGTCGGCGACGATCCGCTCCTTGATCTGGGTGTCGTCAACTTGAGTGTCGTGGAGGTCGAGAACGCCTGTCGCGCGAGGGTTGTCGGTCTGTTGAGGGTCGCCGGTTCGAGGCACCCGGTCGCTGCGGTTGGTCACGGTAGGTCCCCGATCTGCTCTTCGACGGCCACTCCCAGTCCGTCGCTCAGTCCGTCGGTCAGTCCGTCGGCCAGTCCGTCGGTCAGTCCGTCAGTGCTGTCGTCCATCGCGTCGTCGGCAGGGCACCTGCCCCTCGCCGTCCATCGTTCGAGGTATCCCTCGACCTGCCCGGCGAATCGCCTGTCCCGCGGGTCGCGGGCCAGCACGGTCGCGGCGAGTTCCAGCACCCCGACCGCGGCTCTGGCCAGCACCGGGTCTGCCATGCCCAGCCGGGCCGCGTCACGCCACCGGCCGCGCACCGCGCGGGTGAGCTCCAACGCCTGCTGGCCGGCGTTGTCGTCATCGAGCAGGGAGGTGATCACCGCGGGCGGCACCGTCCACCACGGGCCGGGTTGAGCGTCGATGTACCGGACCTCGAGGTGCCCCCGTGGCCTGACCGGGGGAAACAGGGTGGTGAGGTGGTAGGCGAGGTCGTCGACCGTGGGCGGCGGGCGGTCGGGCACTGCGGCGCGTCCCTGCCGGATCCACTCGCGGAAGGTCAGGCCGGCCGGCGCGGTCCAGGGGCCGCGGTCCCGCCGGATGATCATCACCGGCGCGTCCAGCGAACATCGGGCCCAGGTATCGGCGATGTCCTCGCCGGGCCGCGGCTGCGGCGCCCTCGTCCTGGCCGGGTCCAGTGTCGCCCACACCGCCTGCCGGGTGCTCTTCCAGCCGGTCAGCCGCCCGGCATGACGGGGGGAGTTGGCGAACGCGGCCACCATGGCCGGTCCGATGGCGTGCAACAGATCCCAGCGGTGAGCGATGGTGGCCGACGGCCCGGTTCGGCCCGGCGCGGACAGCCCCGCCTCGACGTTGACCTGTACCGAGGCGGTCGAGCACATCATGATCCGGCCGGCGGGTCCCCACCGATCGAAGTAGCTCTCCATGGTCACGTAGCGGGGATGGTCGAGCACGCGGACCGGCTCGGCGATCGGATCCACGCCCTCGCCGACCAATCGGAAGCCGAGCCTGGCCGCCCGGCGGGTCATGGCCGCGAGATCGCGCCGGACGACGTCCGCGGTGTGAGAGAGGTGGGGACCGGGGCGGGAGCTGAGCTCTACCTGCCCCCCGGGTTCGACGGTCAGCCTGCCGTCGAGGCCACCGTCGGCCAACTCCCGGAGCAACACGGGGCGACGGCGGTGGCGGGACTGCCGGGTACCGGCAGGCCCCGTGCCGTGCCCGGCGTCGACCACCAGCAGTTCCAGTTCGAGCCCGACGCGGCCGGGTGGTCCGTTCTTGAAGCAGGTCCGCGGAATCCAGGCCTCGGCCGCCGCCTCCGAGACCGGCGACGCCGGCGCAGCGATCGGTTCGACCGGGGTGAACACGGTGTCTGCGGTGCGCATCAGGGCTCCCTCATGTCGTGGTGAATCGGACGGCGCAGGCGTCCCGCTGTCTCCGGGCTGCCTGCGATTCTGACAATTGTGTCCCCCGGCACCGACAGTCGTGGCAGAACAGTTCGTGAACAGGCCCGGGAGACTGTTTCGAACTGTTCACGGTCGTCAAGCGTGGTCTAGCTAGGTAGGACGCGACCGGGGCCGCGCAACCAGAACTCCCCAACGATCGGAGGTGGCGGTGAGCGACGGCAGCGACCGCGCTCCGAGGATCACCGGGTCGCGCAGGATCAGCGGGTCGCGCGGCGACGCCGCGGACGAGCGGCCCGTGCGTGGCGTCCCGTCCGGGAGCGACGCGGAGTTACTGCGGGCGTTGCACGACGAACACGCGGCCGCGTTGTGGGCTTTCGTGCTGCACCTGACCGGAGGAGACAAGGCAAGAGCTGAGGATGTGGTGCAGGAAACGCTCTTCCGGGCCTGGCGGCGACCGAAGGTGCTCGCCCAGCACGACTCGTCGGCGCGCGGCTGGTTGTTCACCGTGGCCAGGAACATCGTCGTCGACGACTGGCGTGCGGGTCAGCGCCGTCCGACGACCTCGGTGGAATCGGTGCCCGAACCGCTGGAGCCCGATGCCACCGACACGGCGCTGCAATCGATCATGGTGACCGACGCCCTCCGCAGGTTGAGCCGGGATCATCGCGCCGTGCTGCTGGAGTGCTACTTCCGCGGCTGCACCGCAGGCCAGGCAGCGACATTGCTGGGCATTCCGGTCGGCACCGTCAAATCGCGCCTGCACTATGCGCTGCAGGCACTTCGACTGATCCTGGAAGAGATGGGGGTGGTGACGTGAGCGAGGAATGCCAGGGCGATGCCGCCTACGTGCTCGGTGCACTCTCACCCGCCGATCGGCAGGCCTACGAGCGTCACCTACGGGACTGCC
>DASQFG010000557.1:0-9772 GCA_035633315.1 Nakamurella sp.
CCACGCCGCGGCCAGGAAGATCACCGCGTAGACCGCCGCGCTCACCATGCCGGGGACGATCTGGTCGGTGGAGATGGGGTCCCGGAGCAGGTCACCGAACGACAGCCAGTAGTGCGTCGGCAGGTACGGGTGGATCGCCGACAGCTGCGAGACCGAATCCAGGATCTGGCTGAGCAGCGCGAGCCCGACGACGGCGATGGTGGCGCCGATGGGTTGCTCGGTCAGCGTGGAGGCGAACAGGCCGATGGCCCCGAACGCCGCCAGGCAGATCACCAGGTAGCCGCAGACCAGCAGCAGCCGCCACAGTCCCACTCCGGTCGAAACCTGTGTCCCGGACAGCAACGTCACCGGCCCGGCACCGAACAGCGCGAGCCCGAACCCGACGCCGACGACGGCGACCAGCAGCACCGCGAAGACGGTGGAGATCAGCACGCCCAGGTACTTGACCGCGAGCAGGCGGGTCCGCTGCACGGGCCTGGCGAGCAAGTACCGCAGCGTGCCGACGTTCGCCTCGCCGGCGACCGCGTCACCGGCGATGACCGCGACCGCCAGCGGCAGGAACAACGGCAGCTCGACGGTCAGCGCGACCAACCCGACGAACAGCCCGTTGTTGGTGGCCTGGCCGATGAACCCGCCACCATCACCACCGCCGCTCCCGCCACGCCGCGATCCGCTGTACTTCACCGCGAACGCAATGATGATGGGCACCACCGCCAGCACCGCCATCCCGGCGATGTTGCGGCGCCTGCCGAAGATCAACTTCAGTTCCGATCGCAGGAACCTCGTCGACAGGCCACGGGACCGGCCCGGCGGGAGTTCCTGCCGGCCAACCGAAGTCGCGTCGGGTGGCACCTGCGACACTGCTTCAGCCGCTGACACCGAAACCCTCCCCCGTCAAGGTCACGAACACGTCTTCCAGGTTCACCGGGACGGGCCCGAAAGCGATGACCGGCACTTCGTCGTTGACCAATGCCGTGATCACCGCCTCCGATCGTGCGGCGCCGAGTAGTGCCGTGACCTCCCCGGTGGTCTCGGCGCCCTGCGGGGACACGTCGGTGACGTCGGTCAGGCCGAGGCGCGTCAGGCTGGCGGCCGCCAAGTCCGGGCGGCTCGTCTGCACCCGGATGCGTGGCGCCGTCTGGGATCTCAGGTCGATGAGCGGGGACTGCGCGACCAGTTTCCCGACATGCATGACGCCGACGTGCGTGCAGATCTGTTCGACCTCGGAGAGCAGGTGGGTGGACAGCAGCACCGTGACGCCGCTGGCGGCCAGATCGGTGACCAGCGAACGCACCTCGCGGGTGCCCTGCGGGTCGAGGCCGTTGGTCGGCTCGTCAAGAACGAGCAACTGCCGGGGTTGCAGCAGCGCGGCCGCGATGCCCAAACGCTGCCGCATGCCGAGCGAGTAATTCCGGAAACGCTTCCCGGCCGCCGCGCTGAGCCCGACCCTCTCGAGTGCCCCGGCGATCCGCTCCTTGCAGGTCGCCGGGTCTGCGGTGCGGTCCGCGGCATCGAGCCGGCGCAGGTTGTCCCGGCCGGACAGGTACGGGTGGAACGCCGGGCCCTCGACCAGCGCACCCACCCGCGGCAGCACCCGTTGGGAGTCCTCCGGAATCCGGCCGCCGAGCAGGGTGCTGGTCCCCGCGGTCGGCCTGACCAGGCCGAGCAGCATCCGAATGGTCGTCGTCTTGCCCGAGCCGTTCGGGCCGAGGAACCCGTACACCGCGCCGTGCGGCACAGCGAGATCGATGTGATCGACGGCCACCTGGCCGCCGCGGAACCGCTTGGTCAGACCGTCGGACGTCACCGCGAACCCGTCACCGCTGGACCCGACCATCGCCGCCGACTGTAGCGGCAGGTCGGCCGGGCCGTCCGCCGGCAGGGTACCGCCGACCGCCCCGGTTGCCACCGGAGCGGTCACGGACGTCCCGACCGGCAGCGTCACTGGGCGGCCGCCTGGTACAGCAGATCGGGCGCGACGGCACCGGCGATGATCCGGCCGTCATCGGTGATCAGCACCGAGAACAGCGCCGACTGCAGCAATCGGCCGCTGCCCCAGTCGCCGCTGACCGCGGGCAGTGAACCCAGGATCGCGCCGAGATCGGCGGCGCCGGCCGAACCGCGGCCGCTGGGCGCGCCCGGTGCTGTGGGGTCGGCTTCCGGGGCCGACGAGTCGGGCGCAGCGGCGTCCGGGGTGGTCCCGGTGGTCGGCATCGACGCCACCAGCACGGACGTCCAGCCGGTTCCGACGATCGTGGGCTCCGCCGCACCGGCAGGGCGTGTCATCTGCGGTGTCGCCTTCGGGGTTGCGGACTGATCGGGCGCGGTCGCGCCGGCGTTGCTGCCCAGTGTCGACTCGGTCACCGTGGCACCCGGAGGCGGGGCGAACTGGAAGTTCTCCGCGGCGGGCACGTCGAAGCTGACCTGGCTGAAGCCCACCTGGAACGCCGTCGTCGTCGCGCCCTTGGCGAACACCTGCACCCGCAGCGGGATGTGCTGGTCGGCGTCGATGGCGATCCGGACCTGACCGACCAGTGACCTGTCGTCCTTGGGTTCGAGCACGAGTTCGTAGGCCGACCGCCCGGCGACCTCGGCGGTGCCGTCGGTGGTCACCGTGGTGGTCGGGTCGATGGCCGCCAGCGCGGCCTCCGCGGCTTGCTGCGGGGTCATCGCGGCGGCGCTGGCATCCGGGTGCTCGGCCAGCGCCTTGTCCCCTGCCCCCGCAGGCAACTGGTAGTGGGTGGCGGTGTTGCTGTCGCTGGCCCAGGTCCAGACCTCGGAGCCGTTGCGCACCACGTCCGACTCCCCCAGCGTGCCCAGCAGCGCGACCCGCTGCTGATCCTCGCCGGCGTACCAGACGCGCAGGGTGTGCGTACCCGAGACCAGCGCGCTGAAGCTTGAGCTGCCCTGACCGCCGAGCTGTACCGGCAGTTCCGGCAGGCCGAGCGCGGCGTCCTGCACCACGGTGCCGGACAGCCCGGTCAGGCTGGCGTTCTGCACGTCGACCAGCAGTTCGGCCGCACTGCGCGGCGGCAGCGTCG
Organism: Nakamurella sp.; assembly: GCA_035633315.1. Classification (GTDB taxonomy): domain Bacteria; phylum Actinomycetota; class Actinomycetes; order Mycobacteriales; family Nakamurellaceae; genus Nakamurella. The sequence continues at coordinate 3,042 of DASQFG010000557.1, forward strand.
GGGACGCGTCGGCGGTGACCGCGGAGATCGCGGCGGCGCCAAGGGCGATGGCGACCACAGCGCCGGGCACCGCCCAGCGGATCGCCGGCCGGTGGATCAACGAAGTCTTGGAGTCGGACCGCTGGGAATCGGACCGCTGGGAATCGGACACTGCTACACACTCATTTCTGGGTTCATTGACGGGTGGCGCAAATCCCATCCTGGGCCAGGCATGCTGAGAGCAGCTTGAGAGTGTGCGACGGATGGGCGCCAGAAGGGGTTCGCGGATGCGGTTGCTGGTCGTGGAGGACGAGGTCCGGCTGGCCCGCGCGCTGCAGAAGGGTTTGCGCTCAGAGGGTTTCGCGGTCGACCTCAGCCACGACGGGGCGTCCGGGTTGGAATCGGCCCGATCCGGTCACTACGACGCCATCGTGCTGGACGTGATGCTGCCGCGGCTGTCCGGGTACGAGGTGGTGCGGGCGTTGCGCCGGGACCGGAACTGGGTGCCGGTGCTGATGCTGTCGGCCAAGGACGGTGAGTACGACGAGGCCGACGGCTTGGACGTCGGTGCCGACGACTACCTGACGAAACCCTTCAGCTACGTCGTGCTGGTCGCCCGGCTCCGCGCGCTGCTCCGTCGCGGAGCGCCGAAACGACCCGCGGTGCTGGCCGCCGGCGACCTGGTGCTGGACCCGGCGGCGAAGCAGGTCGCCCGCGGGGACACTCCGATTCCCCTGACGGCGCGGGAGTTCTCGCTGCTGGAGTACCTGATGCGGCGGTCCGGCGAGGTGGTCAGCCGGTTCGATCTGCTCGAGCACGTCTGGGATGCCTACGGCGCCAGCGACGCGAACGTGGTGGAGGTCTACGTGGGGTACCTGCGCCGCAAGATCGACACGCCGTTCGGCCGCGCCGCCGTGACGACTGTGCGCGGCGTCGGCTACCGGCTCGAAGCCGACGGCGGCTGACCCGTGGCTGACCGGTGACCGATCGATGACTGACGCGCCACCGCCCGCCCCGAGCACGCGACGGCACGGGCTGAGCCTGCGGGTGCGTCTGGTGCTGCTGAGCACGGCGGCACTGGCGATCGGCCTGGCGATCGGCGTGGTCGCGCTGACGGCGGTGCTGCGTTTCGGCCTGGAACGGGCCACCGACGACGCCGCGGCGCGGACCGCGGACGAGGTGGCCTCGCTCCTCGACGAGGGGCGCCTGCCGGACCCCATCCCGGTCGGCGGAACCACCCTGGTGCAGGTCCTGGACGAGCAGGGCCGGGTGCTGGCGGCGTCCGCGGGAGCGGATCGGTTGGTCGCCGCGCTGCCTCCGGAGGAAGTGTCCGCGGCGCTCACCGGGCCGCGGACGGTGTCCGGCGCGTCGTTCGGCGTCAACGGGCCGATGCGAGTGATCGCCCGGCAGGCCGGGCCGGCGGCGTCGCCCGGTGTCGTGGTCGTCGGAGTACCGGCCGGTGACATCGACGACGCCGTCCGGATCGCGCGCACCGCGCTGATCGTCGGCTATGCCGTGCTGCTGGCCGTGCTGGCCGCCGTCGCCTGGCGGTTGGTCGGTGCCACCCTACGGCCCGTCGAGGAGCTGCGGGCCGGCGCGGAGAAGATCACCGGAGCCGGCTCGACCGACACCCTGCCGGTACCCAGGTCCGCGGACGAGATCCGCCGCCTGGCAGACACTTTGAACGGAATGCTGGATCGGCTCGAGTCGTCCCGGCGCCGCCAGCGGGCGTTCGTCGCGGACGCCGCGCACGAGTTGCGGTCGCCGCTGGCCAGCCTGCGCACCCAGCTCGACGTCGCGCTCGTCACCGGCACCGAACCGGACACCGCCGACCTGCTGGCCGAGGTCGATCGACTCACCGGCCTGGTCGACGATCTGCTGATGCTGGCCCGCGCCGACGACGCGGTGCCGCCGGCACGGGAGGTGCTGGACCTCGCCGACCTGGCGCAGGAGGTGGTCGCTCGGTACGCCGATGCCAGGGTGCCGGTGACCTTCGTACGGGTGGGTGCCGGCGTCGTCTCGGTGGAGGCGAACCCGACCGCGCTGGCCCGGGTGCTGGCCAACATCGTCGACAACGCCGTCCGCTACGCCTCGACGGGAGTGGCGGTCACGGTCGGGTCGGCGGCTGACGGCAGGGCGGTGCTGGCCGTCACCGATGACGGACCCGGCATCCCCGACGCCGACCGGGCCCGGGTGTTCGAACGATTCACCAGGCTGCAGGATGCCCGCGACCGGAACACCGGAGGGAGCGGGCTCGGGCTGGCCATCGTGGGCGAGCTGGTTCGGCAGCAGGGCGGTTCGGTGACGCTGAACGACAAGAGCCCCGGCGGGGGTCCGCCGGGGCTTCGTGTCGAGGTTCACCTCCCCTCACACCGCCTGGATGGTGCCGCAACTTCCTAGTTGGCTGCTCCTCAGTTGGCTTCCTCAGTTGGCGCTTGCGGAACCCAGCGTCACGGTGACCGTGTTGCCCTCGGTTCCGCGGGTGTAGGTGACGTCCACCTGGCTGTTCGGGGCGGCCGAACGGACCGCGGCGATCAGGGCGTCAGCCGAATCGACGTTCTGGCCACCGAGCTTGGTGATCACGTCACCGGACTGCAGACCGGCGCTCGCCGCGCCGCTGCCGGCGGTGACGTCGGCGACCTTCGCGCCGACCGTGAGCAGGCTGTTGTCGCCCTGCGTCGCGTCGCCCACCGAGGCGCCGAGCACCGCGTGGGTGGCGTTGCCGGTGTCGATGATCTCCTGCGCGATCCGCTTGGCCTGGTCGATCGGGATGGCGAAGCCGACGCCGATGGAGCCGCCTTCGCCGCTGGATGACTCGGACAGCGACGCGATCGCCGAGTTGATGCCGATGACGTTGCCGCTCATGTCGACCAGCGGGCCGCCCGAATTACCCGGGTTGATGGCCGCGTCGGTCTGGATCGCGTTCATCACGGTGGCCTGGCTGGTGCTGGTCTGGCTCTGCTGGTCCTGTCCCGGCAACTGCTGCTGCTGCTGCTGCTGTTGCTGCTGCTGGTCTTCTGCGCTGCTGGTGCGGACCGGCCGGTTCAGCGCGGACACGATGCCGGAGGTCACCGTGGCGGAGAGGCCGAGCGGGGAACCGACGGCGATGACGGGCTGGCCGATCTGCAGGTCACCGGAGCTGCCCAGGTTTGCGGGCGTCAGGCCGGACACGCCGGAGGCCTTGATGACGGCCAGGTCGTCGGTCGGGTCGGCGCCAACGACGGTGGCCTCGGCGGTGGTGCCGTCGTTGAACTGCACCTGCAGGGTGGTGGCGCCGCTGATCACGTGGTTGTTGGTCAGGATCATGCCGTCGGCGGTCAGGATGACGCCGGATCCTTCGCCGGCGCTGCTGGACGAGGAGGACAGCACCGACACCACGGAGGGCAGCAGGGTCGACGCCACCTGCTCCACCGAGCCGTCGGCGGGGGTGGCCTTGCTGGCGGACACCGATGCGAGCTGGGTCAGTGTGCGGCTGGACGCACTGGACGCGGAATCCGAGGTGACCCGGGCGCCCAGCGCTCCGGCGCCGAATCCGGCGGCGAGCGCGAAGATCACGGTGCCGGCGACGACCATCGTCGTGCGGCGGCCGCGGTTCGCCGGGCGCGGGGCCTGCACGGTCGCGGTTCCGGTCGCGCCGGGATTCGTCGCGCCGTAGGCGGTCTGACCCTGGGCATGCTGGCCGTAGGCGTGCTGACCGTGCGTGCTCTGACCGCCGGTGGCTGCGTAGGGGTTGCTCCCGGCCGGGCCGTACCCCGGAACGGCACCGGTCGGGTACCCGGTGCCGCCGCCCGCGGTGTACCCCGTGGTGCCGGGGGTCGGGTAACCCTGCGCACCACCGGTCGAATAGCCACGGGAGCCGGTTGGCGCTCCGGTGGTGGACCGGGGCTGCCACCAGGTCGTCGGATGGGGGTCGTGACCGGCGGGCTGCGCGGGACCGGGCTGCGCGGGGCCGGACTGCGCGGGGCCGGACTGCGCGGGACCGGGCTGCGGCACCTGCGGGCCAGCGGCGTCCGGCTGACCGGGTTGGAGCGGAGGCGCGCCGGTCGGTTCACGGTCGCGATCGGCAGAGGCACCTTCGAGCGGGTTGAGATCCTTGTCCATGCCGTCGATGATTGACCACCGAGATTGGGAATTCCTGAGGTACCGGCGGAATCGGATAGGGAGATGCTGGGCGCAAGCTGTGAATGTCCGCACCCCGGTATTTCGTGGTGAGAGCGGCTTTATGGTCGCTGTGCAGGTTCACAGCACTGTGCAGGTTCACAGGACCACGCGAGGCACGCGACAGGAGGCGCTCGGTGAGCTTCGAGCATCCGTTCTGGCTGGCCGCCGGCGTGCTGGTGGTCGCGCTGGCCGTCGGCTACGTGCTGGCGCAACGGCGAACCCGCCGACATACGTTGCGATTCGCCAACTTCGAACTCCTGGAACGGGTGGCGCCGGTGCGCCCGGGCCGCTGGCGTCACCTGCCGACGGTGTTCGTGCTGGTCGGTATCAGCCTGCTGACGGTGGCGATGGCCGGTCCGACCGCAGAGGCCAAGGAGCCGCGCAACCGCGCCACGGTGATGCTGGCGATCGACGTGTCGCTGTCCATGGAGGCCACCGATGTCGCACCGAATCGGTTGGCCGCCGCACAGGAAGCGGCGACCACTTTCGTCGACGAACTGACCCCAGGCGTCAACCTGGGAATTGTTTCGTTCGCCGGTATCGCCACCGTCCTGGTGTCGCCGACCACCGATCGGTCGGCAGCCAAACAGGCCATCACCGGGCTCAAGCTGGACGAGCGGACAGCCACCGGCGAGGCGATCGTGTCCAGCCTGCAGGCCATCGACCGGCTGTCCAAGACCCTGACCGACGTCGACGGCAACGACGGACCGGTACCGGCCAGGATCGTCATGATGACCGACGGCAAGCGCACCGTGGGCCGGACGGAGCAGGACGCGGCGCAGCAGGCCGCCGACGCGAAGGTGCCGGTGTCGGTGATCGCGTTCGGCACCGACCACGGGTCGATCGACTACAACGGCACCCAGATACCGGTGCCGCTGGACACCGCGTCCATGCAGGAGATCGCGCAGATCTCCGGCGGCGACTTCCACACCGCGGCGACGTCCGACGAACTGAAATCGGTGTATGCGCAGCTCGGCGAGCAGATCGGGTACGAGTTCAAGCAGCAGGACGTGTCCCGGCCGTGGCTGATCGCCGGCACCGTCGCCGCGGTGATCGGCTCGGGGGCCGCGCTGGTGCTGTCCCGGCAGATTCCCTGACCCGACGCCGGCGACCTGGCCATCGGGCGCCCGCCGACGAGTGACTGTCGGCGGGTTGGGGTAGTTGTATCGCATGACTGATTCCCCCGACCAGCCCACCGATGCCGGCGTCCAGGACCGGGTTCCGTTGCCCGGCAGTGAACGGCCGGCGACGGGAGTCCGCCCCGCCGCCGCGTCGGTTCCCCCGGACGCGACGATCGCGATCACCGTCGTGCTGCGCCGCCGTGCCGAGGTTCCCGAGTCTGCCCTGAGTCGGGTCACGCCCCTGTCGAGGGACGAATTCGCGCGGGCCTACGGAGCCGACCCGGCGGACGTCGATCTGGTTACCCGGACCCTCACGGAGTCGGGCGCCGAGGTCGTCGAGGTCGATCCGGCGTCCCGTCGGCTCCGGGTGGCGGGGACCGTCGGCGTGCTGTGCACGATCTTCGGGACCTCGCTGGACGTGGCCACCGAGCAGGAACCGGACGGGACCGTGGTCACCTACCGCCAACGGACGGGGAATCTCAGCGTGCCGGCCGTTCTCGACGGGGTGGTGACCGCGGTGCTGGGTCTGGACGACCGCCCGCAGACGCGGACCCGATTTCAGATAGCCGCTCCGGCAGCCGTCACCACCAGCTACACTCCGCCGCAGTTGGCCGAGATCTACCAGTTCCCGGCGGGCACCGACGGAACCGGTCAGACGGTCGCCATCCTGGAACTGGGAGGCGGATTCACCCAGGCCGAACTGACCACCTATTTCCGGAGCCTGGGCATCACGCCGCCGAAAGTGACCGCCGTCGGGGTGGACGGCGGAGCGAACAGGCCGGAGCAGAACCCGAACGGCGCCGACGGGGAGGTCATGCTGGACATCGAGATCGTCGGTGCCATGGCCTCGGGCGCCGACATCGTCGTCTACTTCGCGCCGAACACCGACGCCGGTTTTCTGGACGCGCTCAGCCAGGCGGCACATGCGGACACCACGCCGGTCGCGATCAGCATCAGCTGGGGCCAGAGCGAGGATGCCTGGACGGCGCAGGCCCGGACCGCCTTTGACCAGGCTCTCACGGACGCGGCCGCGCTGGGCGTCACGGTCACCGCTGCGGCCGGCGACAACGGTAGCTCCGACGGCGCGACTGATGGCAAGGTGCACACCGATTTTCCGGCATCCAGCCCGCACGCCCTGGCCTGTGGCGGAACACGACTGGACGCGAACCCGGCGACGGGCGTGGTCACCTCGGAAGTGGTGTGGAACAACGGGGTTGGGTCCGGCGCGACCGGCGGCGGGGTGAGCGACGCGTTCGGCCTGCCGTCGTGGCAGACGACGGTCGGTGTGCCCACCCTTGCTGGCCGACCGGGACGGGGCGTCCCCGACGTCGCCGCGAACGCCGATCCGCAGACCGGGTATCAGGTGCTCGTCGACGGTCAGAAACTCGTGTTCGGCGGTACCAGTGCGGTGTCCCCGCTCTGGGCCGCGCTGCTCGCCCGGATGGCCCAGTCACTGGGGCGCCCGTTCGG
>DASQFG010000558.1:0-5921 GCA_035633315.1 Nakamurella sp.
CTGGGCGTGCATGAGTCGATGCGGATCGAGCGCCCGGAAGGCCTGGTCATCGGTATGGCGGGGCCCGATGGGTTTCCGCACCTGTGGTTCGGCCCGCTCGTCGACCCCGGCATCAGGCCGGTGCACCTGGCGCTGACCGCACCGTCCCGGGAGGCGGTGGACGGGGTGGCTGCGGCAGCGCTCGACGCACACGCCGAGGTTTTGCACTCGCCGCGGCTGTGGCCGGAATATCACCCGGGCTACTACGCGGTCTTCCTGCGGGATCCGGACGGTAACAACGTCGAGGCCGTGCACCACTCGTTCGGCGCCGACTGAGCGGCACGGACGGTGCCAGGGGATCAGTCCTCGTCAGGGTGTGCTGCGCTCTCGGTCGGGATGATGATCACCTCGGCCACCTGCTCGGCGAGCACCTCGGCGGCATGTGCGGGCAGCCTGTCGTCGGTGAGCAGGGTGGTGACCGCACGGAGCGGCGCGATCTGCGCGAGGCCCACGACGCCCCACTTGGTGTGGTCGGCGACGACCACCAGTCGCCGGGCCGATTCGACCAGCGCCCGATTGGTCTCGGCCTCCAGCAGGTTCGGGGTGGTCAGGCCGGCCCGCTCGTCGATGCCGTGCACGCCCATGATCACCATGTCCACGTGCAGGGACCGGATGGCCTGCACCGCGACCGGGCCGACGAGCCCGTCCGACGGGGTTCGCAGACCCCCGGTGAGCACGACCGTGAGGTCTGGGCGCTGCCGCGCGTTGAGCACCTCGGCCACCTTCAGCGAGTTCGTCACCACGGTGAGGTTGGCGATGTCGCCCAGGTGGCGGGCCAGCGTCCAGGTCGTACTGCCCGCGGTGATCGCGATCGCCATGCCCGGCCGGATCAGCGTGGCGGCCCTGATCGCGATGGCCTCCTTCTCGGAGACCTCGCGCTGGCTGGTCACCTCGAAGCCCGGCTCGATGGCGCTTGCGGTGTCCATCGCGGTGGCGCCGCCGTGCACCTTGGACAGCAAACCCTTGCGGTCCAACGCTTCCAGGTCGCGGCGGACGGTCATGTCCGAGACGCCCAGCAGGGCCGTCAGGTGGGTCACCCTGGCGCCGCCGGTGCGGCGAACCTCTTCCAAGATCTTGGCCTGGCGCATGGCTGCGAGCACGTCGCTCCCCTTTGCTGGTGGTACAACAATCGTACCGAATCACACGTCGTGGTGTTGGTATCTGTTTGGAATTCTGGGCTTACGACGGATGGCGACGGCACCGCCCCACCGATGACAAGATCACGGGGTGCCAGATACTCCCACGGCGGCGACGGCAGCGACTCCGACAGTGACGACTCCGACAGTGACGAATCCAACGGCGGCCAATCCAACGGCGATTGGTGCAGCGGTGTCAGGGCCGGCGGTGACGGCCGCCGATGTGGACGCCGCTGCTCGTCGGATTGCCGCGGTGGCGGCCGTCACGCCCATGGAGCACTGCGCCCGGTTGGCCGACGCGACGAACACCACCGTCTGGCTCAAGCGCGAGGACCTGCAGGTGGTGCGGTCGTACAAGGTGCGCGGAGCCTACAACGTGATGTCCCAGCTGTCGTCTGCGGAGCGGGCGGCCGGGGTGGTGTGCGCGAGCGCGGGCAACCATGCGCAGGGCGTGGCGTTTGCCTGCCGCGCGCTGGGCATCACCGGGCGGATCTACCTACCGAACACCACGCCGCGGCAGAAGCGGGACAGGATCCGTTCGCACGGCGGTGACATGGTGCAACTGGTGCTGTTCGGCGACACCTACGACGACGCCGCGGCTGCCGCCCTGGCCGATGCCGATCGAACCGGGTCGGTCCTCGTGCCGCCGTTCGACGATCCGCGCACCATCGCGGGCCAGGGCACCGTGGTCCGGGAGATCGTGCAGCAGCTGGGGCGGCCACCCGACGTGCTGGTCGTGCCGGTGGGTGGCGGTGGGCTGATCGCCGGCATCGTTGCCTACCTGACCGATCGCGCGCCAGGGGTTACGGTCATCGGAGCGGAACCGGCGGGTGCGCCGTCCATGGCCGCCGCGCTCGCGGCGGGTGCGCCGGTGCGGCTGGAGACCATGGACCCGTTCGTGGACGGGGCGGCGGTGCGTTCGGCGGGCGTGGTGCCGTTCGGAATCGTCGCCGCTGCCGGCACCCGGATCGTGCCGGTGGACGAGGGTGCGATCTGCACCGAAATGCTGGCGCTGTACCAGAACGAAGGCATCATCGCCGAGCCGGCGGGGGCGCTCGCGGTCGCCGCGCTGCCCGCGTTGGACCTGCCGGCCGGGTCGACGGTGGTCGCGCTGATCACCGGTGGCAACAATGACGTCTCCCGGTACGGCGAGATCGTCGAGCGCTCGCTGGTGCACCTGGGCCTGAAGCACTACTTCCTGGTGGACTTCCCGCAGGAGCCCGGAGCGCTCCGCCGGTTCCTCGACGAGGTGCTCGGTCCTGAGGACGACATCACCCTGTTCGAGTACGTCAAGCGCAACAACAGGGAGACCGGCCCGGCGCTGGTGGGCATCGAAATGGGTTCGGCCGAAGGGCTTTCCGCGTTGCTGGCCCGGATGGCGGCGGCGTCGATGGACGTCGAGCGAATCCTGCCGGGGTCCGCTGCATACCGGTACCTGACCTGATCCGGCCGTGGCGGTGGAGCACCGAGCGATGGACGCTGAGGGATCGGGGCAGGAATCAGAGGCTGCTCCAGGACCGTGGATCCGCATCGGCGTCGACACCGGGGGCACGTTCACCGACGTGGTCGCCGTCGATACGCGCACGAACCGGATCGTCACCACGAAAACCCCGTCCACGCCGAGCGATCCCGCCGATGGCTTCCTCACCGGCGTCAGGAAGATCCTCGCGATGATCGGTGCGGACGGTGCCGGTGCTGCCGATACTGCGGCGATCCTGCACGGCACCACGGTGGCCACCAACCAGTTGCTGCAGGGCTCGGCGGGCCGGCTGGGACTGATCACCACCGAGGGCTACGAGTTCATCCTGGAAATCGCGAGGCAGTCGGTGCCGGATGGGTACGGCAACAGCTATTTCTGGGTCAAGCCCGATCGCATCGTGCCGGCCGACCTGGTGCGCACGGTGGGCGGACGGATGGACTTCCGCGGCAACGAGATCCGTCCGCTGGACGAGGACGCAGCCAGACGTGCTGTGGAACTCTTTCGTGCACAGGGCATCTCGACGATAGGGGTGTGTCTTCTGCATTCCTATGCCAACGACGCCCACGAGCGCAGGCTGCGGGAGATCCTGCTGACCGAGTACCCCGAAGCGGTGGTGTCGCTGTCCTGCGAGGTGCTGCCGGAGTACCGCGAATACGAGCGGGCGATGACCACGCTGGTCGACGCCGCCGTCAAACCCACTGTGGGCAGGTATGTTTCGTCGATCTCGCGGCGGTTGGCCGAGCTGGCACCGGATCGGCAGATCCCCTTCTCGATAATGCGGTCCAACGGCGGTGTGCTGTCCGCCCGTCAGGTGGTTCATCAGCCCATCACCACCGTGCTCTCCGGCCCGGCGGCCGGCGCGCTGGGGGCTGCGCTGATCGCCGAGCGTGCGGGGTTCTCGTCGGTGGTGACCTGCGACGGTGGTGGCACGTCGACGGATGTGTCGGTGATCCATGATGGGGTGCCGTCGCTGACCACCGAGGGTTCCGTTGGGCCGTTTCCGGCGCGGATCCCGATGATCGACGTGGTGACGGTCGGCGCCGGCGGCGGCTCCGTCGCGTGGGTGTCACCGGAGGGGTCCCTCAAGGTCGGTCCGCGGTCGGCCGGCGCCGATCCCGGACCGCTGTGCTACGGCAGGGGCGGTACCGAGGTGACCGTCACCGATGCTCATCTCGTGCTCGGCAGGGTTCCGCCGCGGCTGCTCGGCGGGGAGATCGCGCTGGAGGTCGGACTTGCCGAGGTCGGCCTTCGGTCCCTCGCGGATCGGGTCGGGCTGGGGCTCGAGGCGTGCGCGGCGGGGGTGCTGGAGATCTCGGCGTGGAACCAGGCCAACGCGCTGCGTCAGGTGACCGTTCGTCGGGGGTTGGACATCCGGGACTACCCGATGGTGACGTTCGGCGGGTCAGGTTCGCTGCTTGCCTGCCGGCTGATGGACGTCCTCGGCCTGCCCAGTGTGCTCGTCCCGCCGAACCCCGGCACCGTGTCGGCCTTCGGCCTGCTCACCGTCGACGTGCGCGACGACTACGTGCGCACCTCGGTCGGCCGGCACGATGCGCTGGACCTTGCGGTCGTCGCGACGATCTTCGACGAGCTGACCGATCAGGCCCGGGATGCCCTGCTGGTGGAGGGGTTTCGGATCGAGGAGCAGGTCTTCGAACGCACCGTGGACCTGCGCTATCTCGGTCAGGCGTACGAGGTGCCGGTTGCCTGCCCGCCGGGCGAGGTCAGCCCGGATTGGGCGGACCGGGTCGCCGACGGGTTTCACGAGTCGCACCGGGCGTTGTATGGCTACGACTTTCGCGGCAATCCGGCCCAGCAGGTGGAGTGGGTCAACATGCGGGTCACCGGGATCGGCCCGATCCCGCGGCCGGTGATTCCCGAGATCGGTCCCAGTGCAGGCGGGGCGGAGGCCGCGGTGGTGTCGGTTCGGCCGGTGTTCTTCGAGAGTTGGCGCGACAGCGCCATCTACGACCGCCCTTTGCTGGGATCTGGCGATGTCGTCGTAGGCCCGGCGGTCGTGCAGGAATTCGGCTCGACGGTTCCGGTCCATCCAGGGTTCATCGGCACCGTCGATCGGTTCGGCAACTTGTTGATCACTCGGTCGGCGGAGGTGGTGCCGTGAGCGAGCCTGACGAAACCGTTGGTGGCACTGCCGATCCGGTTCTCGTGGAGATCGTCAAGGGGACGCTGGCTTCGGTCGAGGCGGAGGTCGAGACGGCGATCGCGCGGACCTCGCGGTCGCCGATGATCCGCGACGCGCACGATTTCCGCGCGGGCATCCACGACGTCCGAATGCGCAAACTGACCGGCCGCTCCTACTCCGCGCTCGTGCAGCCTGTCGTCCGGGACTATCCGATCGAATCGATGGCGGCCGGGGACGTGTTCTTCCACAACGACGTCTACCTGTCCGAGGGCGGGATCGGGCACCTGCCGGACCTGTGTGTGACGGTGCCGGTGTTCCATCGGGGAGAGGTGGTGGCCTTCGTGCAGGCGTTCGGTCACCACGACGACATCGGTGGCACCGTGCCCGGTTCCATGCCCTCCCATGCGACCAGCGTGTTCGAGGAGGGGCTGATGGTCCCGCCGATCCGGCTCTGGGCCGCCGGTGTGCCGAACGAGGCCGCTCTGAAGATCATGACGCGGAACTCCCGGATGCCCGAATCGCTGGCCGCGGACCTGGACGCGGAATGCTCGGCGTGCCTGATGGGCGCCAGGCGGCTCGGCGAGTTGTTCGACCGCTACGGACGGGGGCCGGTGGAGGCCGCGTTCGAGGCGATCCTGCGGGCGACCACGCAGACGTACCGGACGGAGATTCTGTCCAGAATCCCTGACGGGCAGTATGTCTGGGAGGATTACGCCGAGCACGACGGGGTCGACGAGCCGAGACTGCACGCCCAGCGGATCACGCTGACGAAGGTCTCCGCCGGCGACGGGGTCACCGACGCGCGCATCGTGCTGGATTTCACCGGGACGTCACCGCAGGCCAGGGGGCCGATCAACCACGCCGCCAACTACTCCGACGGGGTGTTCCTGGCGAAATGGCTGGCGCCGATCCTGCGCAATCTCGCGGAGAGCCCGGAGCGGATGGCCGAGTTGGACGTCAATGAGGGCGTCGTCCCGCTGATCGAGATGCGTTTCCCACCACCGGGAACGCTGCTCACACCGATCTTTCCGGCACCGACGAACGCCCGGACGTTCGTCATCCTGCGGTTGCTCGGGGTGCTGGCCGGGGTGCTCGCCAAGGCAGTGGACGGGCGGATGCCGGC
>DASQFG010000559.1:0-2572 GCA_035633315.1 Nakamurella sp.
ATCTCGGCCCGGATCAGGTCCGCGGCGAGATCCCGGTACCGCTGCGCGACGGCCGGCCACAGCAGTTCCGCGGTCTGCGCGGCCGCGGCCCGGCTCATGGTCGCGGCCAGGCTTTCGCTGGTCAGCACGGCGCGCAGCGCCTGCGCCATCGCGGCCGGATCACGCTGCGGGACAAGGATTCCGGCGCCGCCGGCGAGCAGCTCCACGGCATGCGGGAAGCGGGTGGCGACCACCGGACGTTGGGCGGCAACGGCTTCGATGAGCACACCCGAGGTGACCTGTTCCGTGGAGTCATAGGGCAGCAGCACGACCGACGCGGACCGGACGAGTGCGGCGAGGTCGGAATTGTTGCGGTAGCGGCCATCGAGCTGCACCGCCGATTCCAGCCCGAGGCGATGGATCCGGTCGCGCAGGCCGTCCCGGTAGGCCTCGCCAGCCGTTTCGCGCACCTTCGGATGGGTCTGCCCGGCGACCACGTACTGCGGTTCGGGATGCAGGTCGCGCAGACGGCTCATGGCCTCGATCCCCCACTCGATGCCCTTGCCCGGCCCGATGAGGCCCCAGGTCAGCACGACCGGCCGCGCGGTGCCGTCGGCGTGGTCGGACCGGCCGGCGATGTCGGCGGAGCCGTGCGGAATCACCTGCACCTTGCCCGGGTCGATGCGATAGCCGGCGACGAGTCGGTCGCGTGCGGTGCTGGTCATGGTGACGGCGGCGGAGGCCAGCCGGACCACGGATTCCAGCACTTGACGCTGATGGTCGCTGGGCGTGGTGAGCACCGTGTGCAGGACGACGATAGAGGGCACCCGGAGTTCGGCGAGCAGGCTCAGCACCTCGTCGCCGTCCCGGCCGCCGAAGATGCCGTACTCGTGCTGGATGATGACCACGTCGCAGTTGCTGAGCAGCATGGCCGCCGCTGCCGGGCCTCGCGGATCGCCGCCCACCATGGTTCCGACGACCTCGGCCGCCGGATCATGAAACCCGCGAGGGCCTCCCGGGAATTCCAGCAGCCGGATCACCGATGCCGTGTCGTCATATCCCGCGTGATCCTGCCGGCCGATCATGGCCGTCATCAATGACGAGGTGAAGGTCGCCAGTCCACATTGGGTCGGCGGGTAGGTGCTAACAAAACCAAAACGCATAGTCACGGCTAATACCTTCCACAAGGGCGGTGCCGCCGGCAATTCTGGCGACACCTCACGCGGGCATGGCGGTCGCGGCGAAAGCGTGTATCACGGCGCGATCTGCGGGGAACTCGGCGCTGCCTAGAGTCGGCTGGCGCGCTTCGGCGGGCGCCCGGCACCGTTGAACTCCCTCACAGTAGCCTGTCCCCCGGCCGAAATGTCCATTTGTGGAATGGCCCACTCGTGGCGGGTGAGGTGTTTGGGACAGTCGCGGATCGGGTAATCAGACTGTCGTTGCTGGTCAGTGCGGTGCGCGCGAGCTGAGCCGCAGAAAGGCCCGACTGCTGACAGGCTGCCCTGTTCACCCGGCCAGCGGCGTGTCGGCACGGGCGCCACCGCGACGAAATACGTTCGGCACACAGCGTCGCTAGAGTCGGCCGGTACGCACGGAAGCCGCTCCGGGACACCGGTCGGGTGACGGCATCGTGCACCGACGGGAGGGGCTGGCGTTGACCACCAGGGACGTGCGAATCGGCTGCGAATTTGTCTACGACGCAGAGGTGGCGACGTCCACGATCTTCCAGGTGACGCCGCTGGGCACCGACGGGGTGGCGATCAGCGACGCGGAATGGTCGATCAAGCCGGTGCTGGATTCGCACGAGTACCGGGATCTGTACGGGAACCGTTGCCAGCGCATGGTGCTGCCGCAGGGCCGTTCCGAGATCCGGTACAGCGCGATCGCCCGGGTTCCCGACGCCACCGAGGACGCCGATGAGTCGGCGCCCGAGCTGCCACCGCACAACCTGCCCGATGACGTCATCGTGTACACGATGCCCAGCCGGTTCTGCCTGCCGGACATGCTGGGCACCGAGGCCTGGACCAGGTTCAGCCATCTGCCGACCGGCTACAGCCGGGTCCAGGCGATCTGCCAGCACGTCAACAGCCACCTGCAGTTCGCCTACGGCAGCAGCTCCCCCACCTCCACGGCGGTGGACGTCAACCTGTCCGGGTTCGGGGTCTGCCGGGATTTCACCCACCTGGCGATCACCTTCTGCCGGGCGATGAACATTCCGGCCAGGTATGTCTTCGGCTACCTGCCCGACATGGACGTTCCGGTCGACCCGGCGCCGATGGATTTCGCCGCGTGGATGGAGGTGTGGTTGGGCGACCGGTGGTGGACCTTCGATCCGCGGAACAACCGCCGCCGCAAGGGCCGCATCCTCATCGGGCGGGGCCGGGACGCCTCCGACGTGGCGATGGTGACGTCGTTCGGCGGACCCACGTTGCAAACGATGCTGGTGGTCGCCGAGGAGATCGTCGCGTAGGAGATTGGCCGCGTAGGAGATTGACACAGAGGAGATCGTCGGGTAATCGTCGGGTAGTTGGCAGTGCGACCGGTTCAGCCGGAGACCTCATCCGGGTCGACCGCGCCGGCCTGACTGCCCTCG
>DASQFG010000560.1:0-1640 GCA_035633315.1 Nakamurella sp.
GATGCCCGGCCCCGGTGATCATCTTGGCGAACTCGGACACGGCCAGCGGCAGGAACATCCCGGCCGCGCTCGCGACGCCGCCGCCGACGACGATGACCTCGGGATCGAGCACGTCGGTGACCAGCGCCAGACCGGCGGCCATCCACCGGCCGATGTCGTCCATCGCGGCCAGCGCGGTGGGGTCGCCCTCGGTGGCGGCCACCGCGACCATGGTGCCGGTAATGACGTCCAGGTCGCCTGCGCACAACTGCATCAAAACCGGCGCGTCGCCGCGGGTCATCAGGTGCCGGGTGGTCTCGGCCAGCGCCGTGCCCGAGCAGTACCGCTCCCAGCAGCCGTACTTCCCGCACGGGCAGTCCCGCCCGTCGGGCACCACCGTCAGGTGGCCCAATTCGGGGGCCACTCCGTGCGCGCCGCGGTAGATCTGGCCGTCGATGATCAACCCGGCGCCGATCCCCGTGCCCAGCGCGATCAGCAAGGCGATCGGCGCGTCAGCGGCAGCGCCCCGGCGGTACTCGGCCCAGGCGGCGGAGTTCACGTCGTGGTCCATGACGACCGGCAGGTCGACCCGCGCGGAAATCCGGGCGGGCACGTCGGCGTCCCGCCAGGCCAGGTGTGGGGCGAACATGATGTGCCGGCGGTCCCGGCTGACGAAACCGGCCACCGCCAGGCCCACTGCTGAAACGGGTTGAGTGGCAGCCAGTTTCGAGATCAGGTTGACCAGAAGGTCCTCGGTGTCGCGTTCGGTGGGCGGGGTGAGGTCGCGCAGCGAGGCGAGGATATTCCCCGAGGAATCGATGACGGCGGCGCGCACGGAGGTGCCGCCGATGTCGATCCCGATGGTCGGCAGCGCGTCGCCGCTCCGGTCGGCACCGTCGGTCGGCGGCGGTGCTGAGGGTGGTGTCGTGGTCATCGGATGTCGATGTGCTCGAGGCCACCGGTGCGGCGCGCCGACGATCCGGGTGGGCCGGGCGGGCGGTGTTCGCCGGAGCCGCCGGCACCGCCGGCACCGCCGGCACTGCCGGCGCTCGCCGCGGCCGCCGGCTCGGCCTCCGGCAGCAGCGAGCGGAGCGTGCGCACGATCAACAGCGCCCCGTCGACCAGCTTGGCCGTCGCCTCCGGACGCTCGCCGCGCAGCACGGACAGGAACCGGCACAGCGGGCAGGACGTGCAGGACGCGCCGGGTACCGAGCCGCATTCCGGGCACCGGCCGTCGGGGCCGACGCTGGGCTCGGACCGGGTCGGGGCGGTTCGCGGGGACGCTGGTGGCGGGGCCGTCGGCGGAGCAGAGGGTGGGGCCGGCGGTGCTGACGGCGACTCGTCGGCCTGGCCCGTTTCGGATTCCGCGGGCGGACGCATCGAGGTCAGCCGATCGGCCACCACGTCGAGCAGCAGCGCAGCCTCGACGGCGAGCGGACCGATGGACGGTAGGCCGGACCGGTTCGCTGTGCCGTCGGAGGAATCCGCCGCGCCCTCGGTGCCGGCCGTGCCGTGCGAGTCGGCGTCGGTCGGACCGCTTCGGTCGGTCGGGCCGGCACCGGAGGGCGTCACGCGGTGCCCACCATCGGTTCGGTCACCTCGGACAACACCGATTCGCGCAGGCTCTGCGGCCACTGGTCAGGGTCGGCGTCGAACTCGAT
>DASQFG010000561.1:0-10235 GCA_035633315.1 Nakamurella sp.
TCGTCTGTCTCAACCAGAGTGGGCAAGGGGGGAGTTGAACCCCCACGTCCTTTCGGACACACGGACCTGAACCGTGCGCGTCTGCCATTTCGCCACTTGCCCGAGCGACGCCGAACAGGCTAACACGCAGCGCCGGGTGGCCTCGACCGGTCCGCCGTGGGGCCCCGGCACGCGACTGGACTGAGCCGGCCGGCAATCCGATCGTGCGCAACCGGAACCTCCATCAGGCGTCCTGACTACGATCACAGGTTGAGGTGTGTCGGACAGCCGTGCCCGGAAATCGGGGCGTGAACAGGCGCGATCGGCAACGGATGCGGCCCAACGGGGTCGGGACGGCAAAGGAGGTGACGATGGGCGTCATCCAGAGCTTTGAGCGGCGATTGCAGGGCGCCGTCGGCAACACCTTCGCACGGATGTTCGGCGGCACCGTCCAGCCGGCCGAGGTCGCCGATGCCCTCCAGCGCGAGGTCGCCGACCACGTCCACCACCAGGGCAACCGCACGATCGCCCCGAACAGCTTCCGGGTACGCCTCGGCCCCACGGATCGTGAGGGACTGGGTGCCGACGAAGCGAGTGTCGGCTCGGCGCTCTCGGACCTGATCCGGGAGTATCTGGACGAGCAGGGCTACCAGACCTTCGGGGATGTCTCCGTCACCCTCGAGCAGTCCGATTCCCTGCACACCGGGCAGTTCCGCATCAGCTCGATCGTCGATCCCGACGTCGACCGACGGTCCCGAGACAGTAGAGCAGGAGTGGGACGCATGACCCAGCAGCCGGCCGACCCGAACCGTGATCCACAGCGCGATCCGTCCAAGCGTGTCGACGATCCGCGTCAGAGCGAGCAGCCGTACGGCCCGGGCGGATATGAGCAGCAGTACGGCCCTCCGCCCGGGTACCAGCAGCCCTACGGCGGACCCGGCGGCCCCGGCGGACCTGGCGGTCCCGGCTATGGCCAGCAGCCCTGGGAACAAGGTCAACCGTGGGAGCAGCAGCCCTACGGACCGCCGCCACAGGGCTACCCCCCGCAGGGACCGCAAGGCCCGCAGGGACCCCAACCGTGGGAGCAGGGCTACCCCCAGCAGCCCCAGCAGTCACCGCCCGGACAGGGTCAGTGGGACCAGCGAGGCCAGAACTACCCGCCGCAGTACGGCCAGGGGTACGGACAGAACTACCCGCAGAACTACCCACAGCAGTACGGCGCACCCCAGCAGGACCTCGTCGCGACCTTGTCCGTCGATGACGGCTCCGGCCGCAGCTATCAGCTCCAGCGCGGGTCGAACGTGGTCGGGCGCGGGCAGGACGCCGCCTTCCGGCTGCCGGACACCTCGGTGTCGCGGCGTCATGTGGACGTCTACTTCGACGGCCAGTCGGCGGTGTTGCACGACCTCGGCTCCACCAACGGCACCACCGTCAACGGCTCTTCGGTCCAGACCTGGCAGCTGGCCGACGGCGACGTGATCCACATCGGTCACTCCACGGTCGTGTTCTCCAGCCGGTACTGAGCCGGTCGGTCAGGTCAAACCCGTGCCCGCGCTCATCCTCCAGCTCACCCGAGTGGGATTCCTCATCCTGCTCTGCCTTTTTGTGCTGGCCGCGATGCGGGTGATCCGGACGGATCTGCGGTACGCCGCAGAGCCCAGGTCCGGTGCCGACCAGCCCAGGAGTGGCCGGGTCGAGCCCCGCCAGGCGAACGCGCCACGGATGGCCGCGTCGATCCTGGTGGTGACGGCCGGCTCGCTGGCCGGTACCCGGTTGCGGCTCGGGTCCGGACCGATCCTGATCGGCCGGGCCGAGGATTCCACCCTCGTACTGGATGACGATTACGCCTCGACCCGGCACGCCCGGATCACCCAGCAGGGTCAGGAGTACTTCCTGGAAGACCTCGGTTCGACCAACGGCACCTACCTGGACCGCGCGCGGGTGACGATGCCGACCCCGGTGCCGATCGGGGTGCCGATCCGGATCGGCCGGACGGTTCTCGAGTTGCGCCCATGACCCACCATCTCGCCTACGCCGCCCGCAGCGACCGCGGCCTGATCCGGTCCAGTAACCAGGACTCGGTCTACGCCGGCAACACCCTGCTCGTGGTCGCCGACGGGATGGGCGGGCACGCCGCCGGGGACATGGCGTCCCGGCTCGTCGTTGCTGCCTTCGTACCACTCGATTCCCGGGATTCCGGGGGCGACCTGCTGCGCGCGCTGGCCAAGGCCACCCGGCAGGGCAACGCCGCGATCGCCGAGGTGGTGCACGACAACCCCGAACTCGACGGCATGGGCACGACGGTGACGGCGCTGCTGTTCGACGGCGGACGGATGGGCATGGCCCACGTCGGCGATTCCCGCGCGTATCTCTACCGCGACGGCGTGCTGCACCAACTCACCCATGACGACACCTTCGTCCAGTCGCTGATCGACGACGGCCGGATCACCCAAGATGAAGCCGCGCACCACCCGCAGCGATCACTGCTGCTCCGCGCCCTGAACGGCACCGACGTCGACCCGTCCCTGACGATTCGCGAGGTCACCGTCGGCGACCGCTACCTGATCTGCAGTGACGGCCTGCCCGGTGTGGTCTCCGCCGAGGCCATCGCCGATGCGCTGGCCGATCCCGATCCCGGCGCCAGCGCGGACGCCCTCATCCAACTGGCGCTGGTCGGCGGCGGCCCGGACAACATCACCGTGATCGTGGCCGACGTGATGGACACCGGTGTCGGCTCCGGCCTGACCGAGGCGCGGGCCGCGGCCGACGCCGATCCCGACGCCACCGGCCCGATCGGCACGGTCAGTTCGGTGCGGATGACGCAGGAGATGCCGCGCGTCCCGCTGCCGCCCATCCCGGAGGACATTCCGGCGCGGGCGGTGTATGCGCCCCCCGAGCCGGACGTCACCGACGACGCCGAAGATCTGCCCGGTGCCGTGCTGGAGGAGACACCCGCCCGCCGCTCACGACGCCGTCGCGGGGCGATCATCCTTGGCGTCTCTCTCGTGGTGCTCGCGGTGCTTGCGATCATCGGCTCGTTCGTCTGGGTGCGCAGTCAGTACTACGTCGGCGAGCAGCAGGGCCAGGTGGTCGTCTTCCGCGGCGTCGACGGCTCGGTACTCGGAGTCTCGCTGTCCTCGGTGCAGGAGGGGTCCTGCGAGCCCGGGCTCAACGGATGCCTGCCGCTCGAGGTCGACGACCTGCTGCCCGCCGCCCGCGACCAGGTGGTGGCCGGCATCCAGGCCGGCACCCTGGACGACGCCCGGCAGGTGGTCAACCGGCTCGCGGGGCAGATGCTGCCGCCCTGTCCCGACCAGGGCACAGGCACCACCCTGCCCACCACTGCGACCAACCCGACCAGTCCGACCACCCCGAACTCGTTGCCGAGCACCGGCACCGGCGCCACCGTCGGGTCCGTCGTGCCCGGCGGATCGTTGCCGGCCACCCCCGCCCCGACCACCCTGACCCCGACAGTGCCGAACCCCGGCTCCGGCGTCGCGCCGGGAGCCGGGATCACCGCCCTGCCCGGCGGGTCGGCGCTCAGTTCGGGCGCCGTCAGTTCCCCACTCGCCACCGGGACCCCGCTGTCCACCCGGGCACCAGAGCCCGGCGTCACCTGCCGGGTGGTCCGGTGAGCAGGCGGTCGGACAGCGCGGGCGGATTGCCGGAGGAGGTCGCCACCCGACGGCGCCCCACCGGCAGGGCGGCCGAGCTCTTGCTGCTGATCTTCGCCGCGATCATCGTGACGTCGGCGCTGGTCATCGTCGAGCTCAACCAGAACCGCACGCTGAGCTGGTCGCTGGCGTACTACGGCGGCGGCTACCTGGCCGCGCTGGCCGTCGCGCACCTGCTGATGCGGCGCTACGCCAAGTACGCCGATCCGCTGCTGCTGCCGATCGTGGCGCTGCTGAACGGCATCGGTCTGGTGATGATCTACCGGCTGGACCTGGCGGCCCAGATCGCCGCGGCGAACCGCGGCGTGGACGCGCCGACCCCGCAGGCCACCCTGCAGCTGGTGTGGACCGCGGTGGCCCTGGTCTTCTTCCTCATCGTGCTGGTGGTGGTCCGCGACCACACGGCGCTGCAGTCCTACGCCTACACACTGGCGCTGGTGGGCGTCATCTTCCTGGCCATCCCCGCCGTGCTGCCCGCCAGCCTGTCGGAGGTGAACGGCGCCCAGATTTGGATCCGGGTGCCCGGCCTGTTCTCCATCCAGCCCGCGGAATTCGCGAAGATCGCGCTGATCATCTTCGCGGCCGCGTTCCTGGTGTCCAAGCGCACGGTGCTGTCCACCGCCGGCAAGCGCATCTTCGGCCTGGTGCTCCCCCGGGCCCGCGACCTCGGCCCGCTGATCGTCGCGCTGCTGCTGGCACTGGCGGTTCTGGTCCGCGGCAAGGACCTCGGCACCGCGCTGCTGCTGTTCGGCACGCTGCTGGCGATGCTGTACGTCGCCACCAACCGGATCTCCTGGCTGATCATCGGGCTGCTCGGCTTCGCCGGCGGCGCGTACCTGGCGTACCAGTTGTTCGGCCACGTCCGGGTCAGGGTGGACATCTGGCTGGACCCGTTCGGCGACCCGCTGGGCGACGGCTATCAGTTGGTGCAGTCGCTGTTCGGGCTCGGTACCGGCGGGATCTTCGGTACCGGCCTCGGGGCCGGGCGGCCGGACATCGTGCCGTTCGCGTCCACCGACTTCATCATGGCCGCGCTCGGTGAGGAACTCGGGCTGGTCGGCGTCACCGCGATCGTGCTGTGTTACCTGATCCTGACCACCCGCGGCATCCGCGCCGGGTTGGCCTGCCGCGACAGCTTCGGCACGCTGCTGGCCGGTGGGCTGGCCTTCGCGCTCGCCCTGCAGATGTTCATCGTGGTCGGCGGCGTCACCCGGCTGATCCCGCTGACCGGCCTGACGACCCCGTTCCTGTCCTACGGGGGATCCTCGCTGCTGGCCAACTACGTGATCCTGGCGCTGCTGGTACGGATCTCCGACTCGTCGCGGCGCCCGCCAGAACCCCAAAGGGCTTCGCCGCTGTCCCGACCGCAACCGCTGTCCGAGGCCAACACCGAGATGGTGCCGGTGATGGGGAATGGCAGCCCCGGCCACCCGGCGGGCGACTCCGTGCGTCACACGGCAGGCGACACGGCATGAAGAAGCCGCTGCGGCGGCTTGGTGTCGCCGTCATCGTGATGATCGGGCTGCTGCTCGCGAACATCGCTTACACCCAGGTGATCAAGGCCGACGACTACCGCGCCGACCCGAACAACAAGCGCACCCTGGTCGCCGAGTACAGCCGGCAGCGCGGACAGATCACCGCGGCCGGTGGTGTGGTGCTGGCCCGGTCGGACCCGGTCAACGACCAGTATGAATACCAGCGCGTCTATCCCGGCACGGAGGTCTACGCGGACCTGACCGGCTACTACTCGATGCGGTACGGCCCGACCGGGCTGGAACGCAACCAGAACGAGATCCTGTCCGGTGAGTCGCCGGAGCTCATCGCCGGCCAGCTGTCCGACCTGATCACCGGGCGCGACCCGCGGGGCGGCAACGTCGACCTGAACATCGTCCCTGCGGTCCAGCAGGCCGCGTACTCGGCAATGACCGAGAAGAACTACGTCGGTGCGGTGGTCGCCATCGAGCCGTCCACCGGGAAGATCCTGGCGATGGTCTCCACCCCCTCGTACGACCCGAACCCGCTGGCCAGCCACAGCGACGAGGTGCAACGCCAGGCGTACAACGCGCTGGTCAACGCCGACCCGAGCCCGCTGGTCAACCGGGCGATCGGCGCCGTCTACCCGCCGGGCTCGACGTTCAAGCTGGTGATCGCGGCCGCTGCCCTGCAGAACGGGTACACCCCCCAGTCAATGGTCACCGGCGACCCGACGATCAACCTGCCGGACACCGGCGGCGCGACGCTGTCCAACTTCGGCGGCGCGACCTGCGGCAACGGCGGCGGCGGCGACGTTCCGCTCATCGAAGCGCTGGCCTTCTCCTGCAACACCGCGTTCGCCCAGGTCGCCATGGCCGTGGGCGCACCCCCGATCCGGCAGCAGGCCAGTGCGCTCGGGGTGGACGGCAAAGAGGTCGACATCGGAATGGACGTCGTCGGGTCGAGGCTCGGTGACATCCCGGATACCGCGGCGCTGGCACAGACCGGCATCGGCCAGCGTGACGTGGCGGTGACGCCGTTCCAGATGGCCTGGATCACCGCCACCATCGCCAATGGCGGCGACCGGATGGTCCCGCACCTGATCGCCAAGACCACCAAACCGGACCTCTCGGTGATCTCGCAGACCAGCCCGGAGTCGCTGGGACAGGCGATTCCCATCCCGGTCGCGGACCAGATACGCGACATGATGATCGAGTCGGAGAAGGAAACCCCCGGGTCCGGCGGTATCTCGGGTCTGACGATCGCCTCGAAGACCGGAACCGCCGAGCACGGCACCGACCCCAAGAACACCCCACCGCACACCTGGTACGCCGCCTTTGCGCCCGCCGACAACCCGAAGGTGGCGGTAGCGGTGATGGTCGAGAACGGCGGCGACCTCGGCCTTGACGCCACCGGGTCCAAGGTCGCTGCCCCGATCGGCCGCTCGGTGATCGCCGCCGCTTTGGCCGGCCCGTGATGCTCACGCCCGGTCTGGTGCTGTCCGACCGCTACCGGCTGAGCCGGTGCATCGCGGTCGGCGGGATGGGCGAGGTCTGGGCTGCCGACGACATCCGGCTGGCTCGGACGGTCGCCGTCAAGATCCTGCGACCGGAACTGACCCACGACCCGGAGTTCGTGGACCGGTTCCGCACCGAGGCACGGATCACCGCGGCACTCAACCACCCTGGGATCGCCGCGGTCTACGACTACGGCGAAGTCGGCGCCGGGGGCGACCCGCGTGGCCACACCGCCTACCTGGTGATGGAGCTCATCGCCGGGGAGTCGTTGTCCGCGGTGCTGGCGCGAATGGGGCGGCTGTCCACCGGCCGCACGCTGGACGTGCTGGACCAGACCGGCCGTGCCCTGCAGGTGGCGCACGCCCGCTCGCTGGTCCACCGGGACATCAAGCCCGGCAACCTGTTGATCACCCCGGGCGGTCAGGTCAAGATCACCGACTTCGGCATCGCCAAGCTCGCCCACCAGGCCCCGGTCACCCGCACCGGCCTGGTGATGGGCACCGCCCAGTACATCTCCCCCGAACAGGCGACCGGCCATCCGGCGGTGCCGGCTTCCGACATCTACTCGCTCGGCGTGGTCGCCTACGAGTGCCTGGCCGGCCGGCTGCCGTTTCCGGGTGAGAACGCCGTCGCAATGGCCATGTCGCACGTCCGGGACACCCCTGGTCCGCTGCCCGCCGACGTTCCACCCCCCGTCGCCGCACTGGTGATGCACATGCTGGCCAAGGATCCGACGGCCCGCTTCCCGAACGGTGCGGCGCTGGCCCAGGCGGTCGGCCAACTGCGGTCGGGCGCCTTCCCGAGCGCGTCGACGTCGACAGGTCCGCACCACATCCGACCGGCTGCGTCGAAGGCAGGCCACCCGGCGCGCCCGACCGCCAGTTTTCCCGCGCCGGCGCTGGTCCCCGCCGCCGGTGCGGCCGCGCCCCGGACCGCTCCGCCCACCCGCCGGGCGCCGGTGCCGGCCGCTGCCCTGCCCCCGAATCAGCAACCCAGCCGACCGGCTCCCCGACCTGCAGCCCGACCCCCAACGGTCCAGACCCGGCAGCCACCACCACCCCGTCCGACGTCACAGCGGACCGGGCTGTCGGTCGCAGTAGCGCTGCTCGTACTCGCGCTGGCCGGGGCACTCGCGGTATGGATCAACCAGAGCGTCGGCGACCTGCCGGCACCGGTCGCGCCGGCCGGCCTGGTCGTCGATCCGGCCGCGGGCTCCGGCAACGGAGCGCTGTCCGGATGGTCCTCATGACCAACCCCGTGATCAACGACTGGATCACTGTCATGATCACCGACCGGCAGCACGCAACCCCCGCCCCGGGGAAGGCGTCGTCACCACGGCCGACGCTGCGCCGTCGTGACGGGTGTGCCCGGGTTCGGGCGGCATCACCGACACTGGTCACCGGCACCACCGGTCATCACCGTGGTCACAGCACTCACAGGGTGCGGAACTCTTGCAGGGCAACCAGAGGACGGCAATGACGGGATACCTGTTCGGCGATCGCTACCAGGTCGGGGACACCCTCGGCTTCGGCGGCATGTCCGAGGTACACCGTGGCCGTGACCTTCGCCTGGGCCGGGACGTGGCGGTCAAGGTGCTGCGCGCCGATCTCGCACGGGACCCGTCGTTCCAGGCACGGTTCCGGCGCGAGGCGCAGAACGCCGCCTCGCTGAACCATCCGGCGATCGTCGCGGTCTACGACACCGGCGACACGGCCGGCGAGACCGGCCCGGTGCCGTACATCGTGATGGAGTATGTCGACGGCGACACGCTGCGCGACGTGCTCAAGCGGGAGGGACCGCTGCCGCCGCGGCGGGCCATGGAGATCGTCGCGGACGTCTGCGCCGCCCTTGACTTCTCCCACCGGCACGGGATCGTGCACCGCGACGTCAAACCGGCGAACATCATGCTGAACCGGGCGGGCGCGGTGAAGGTGATGGACTTCGGCATCGCCCGTGCGGTGTCCGACGGCCAGGCCACCATGACGGCCACCTCCGCGGTGATCGGCACCGCACAGTACCTCTCGCCCGAGCAGGCCCGCGGCGAATCGGTGGACGCGCGCTCTGATGTCTATGCGACCGGCTGCGTGCTGTACGAGCTGCTCACCGGCCAACCGCCGTTCACCGGGGACTCACCGGTGGCGATCGCCTACCAGCACGTGCGGGAGGCGCCGCGGCCGCCGAGCGAGGCGCAACCGGGGCTGCCCAAAGAACTCGACGCCATCGTGTTGAAGGCACTGAACAAGAACCCGCTGAACCGGTACCAGACCGCCGCCGAGATGCGCTCCGACCTGGTGCGGGCGCTGTCCGGCCAGGCCGTGCAGGCCACCCCGCTGATGTCCGACGACGAGCGGACCGAGTTGATGCGTGCGGCGCCCACCCGGGTCGGCGCGGGCGGATCGCCGCCGCTGCTGGCTCCGCCGGTTCGGTCGGTCCCGGAGGGGGACTGGGAACCGGAGGACGCCGACCGGTCCAAGCGGGTGTGGGGCTTCGTCGGCATCGGCGTGCTGTGCCTGGCGCTGCTGGCCGGCGCGATCTGGCTGACCCTGCGGGTGATCAGCGCACCGCCGCCGCAGGCGTTGGTGTCCGTGCCTGATCTGTCCGGGATGACCCAGGAAGAGGCCACCGCCAAACTCCGGGACAGCCGGCTGACCCTTGGCACCATCAACCCCACCGAGTCCAGCGACGCGGACAAGGACAAGGTCGTCAACCAGCGGCCGTCCAGCCAGACCCAGGTCGCCCAGGATTCCCCGGTCAACCTGGAGATCGGCAAGGGCGTCAGCCTGGTGTCGGTGCCGAACGTGGTCAGCTACACACCGGACGCGGCGAAGAAGGCCCTGAACGACGCGAACCTGCAGTACCAGGAAGTGCCGCAGTCCTCCTCCGATGCGGACAAGGGCAAGGCGCTGGCCCAGGATCCGGCAGCCCAGGCGCAGGTCGTCCCCGGCTCGACAGTCAAGGTCACCATCGGTACCGGCCTGGAAACGGTACAGGTGCCGGACGGGATCGTCGGGCAGAGCCTGGATCAGGCGACAGCGGCGCTCGGCGCGGCCAAACTGCAGGTGGTGTCCCAGGAGGCCGACGGGACCGAACCGGCGAACCAGGTGACGGGCATGGACCCCGCCCCGGGAACCAGGGTGCAGGAGGGCACCCCGATCACCCTGACGGTGTCGAACAACAGCCTGATGGTGATGCCGAACCTGCAGAACAGCACGCCCGATCAGGCCGTCGGCATCCTGCAGAACAACGGCTGGGCCGGGGACGCCGACAGCCTGAGCAAGTCCACCAAGGGCACCAACAACCCCGGCCTGGTCGGCGCCATCCTGTCCCAGTCGCCGGCTCAGGGCACCGTGGTCCCGAAGGCGGGCACGGCGGTCAAGGTCGTCGTCGGCGAAGCCGGCGCGGAGACCATCCCGGACGTCGTCGGCAAGACGGAGGCCGAAGCCAGGGCGGCCATGGCGGGGATCCCCAACGTCACCTGGGGTGTTGCCGGCGCCACCCCGCCTGGCCAGGCGGGGACGGTGCAGGGCCAGACGGCGGCCGGGGCGGTGCCGATCGGCACGCCGGTCACCGTCAACGTGTACGGCCCGGAGGC
>DASQFG010000562.1:0-4815 GCA_035633315.1 Nakamurella sp.
CTGCATGAGAACCGGGTACCCGGCGGGGTCGGCCCGATAGAAGACGTCCTCGTAGGCTTGCAGGGTTCGATCGGACGCCAGACCCAGTCGCCGGAGCACGGCGCCGGCGAACTGCACCGGCGACTGCGGGCCCGCCGTGATCAGGTCCCCGTCGACGACGGCGCGCTGGTCAACGTAGGAATCCGCGCCGGCATATCCGGTGGCCGCCAGGTATTCGGGAGCCGCGCTGGTGTGCCGGCGACGGTCGAGCAGGCCGGCCCTAGCCAGACCCGCGGTGGCCCCGCAGATGGCCGCCACCGGAACTCCGGCGTCCAGGAAGCGTCCAGCGGCAGCAGCGAAGTCGGCACCGCCGCCGGCCTCCCACATGTCCGAGCCGGGGAGGATCAGCAGGTCGCTCGACGCCGGGTCGAGGTCGTCCAGCACGGTATCGGGGACGATGCGCAGCCCGCCCATGGTGGTGATCGGCTCCAGCGACTCGGCAACCGTGACGATGTTCCACGGGCTGCCGGTGAAGCGTCCGGTGCGCAACTCCACGAGGAGGTACCCAACCTCCCAGTCGGCCAGGGCATCGAAGACAGTGAGATGTGCGGTTGCAATGGTCATAGACAACATGCTGTCATCATGCCAGCGTGCTGTCAAGTGTCGGCTCGCCTTTCGCGTGCCACGACCGTCACGCATCGTGGATCATCGGCTCGACGCCGCCGAACCGATGATCCACGATCGGGCTGGCCGCAGCCGAAGGAGTGCTCAGCCCTGCGCGATGATTGCGCGCAGGGCGTCCGCCTTTTCGGCGGTCCAGCCCGGAGGTTGGATCACCGCGGCCCAGCCGTCGACGAACTCCTGGGTGTAGGTGTGGCCGTGCCCCGGCGGCACGTCCACCGGTTCGGCCATGTCCATCGTCACCTGCCAGAACGTGACGAACGGGATCCAGGTCATCTCGTCCAGCACGTCCCGGCCGGGGGCCTCGGCAAGCCAGTCCGGCCGGTTCAGAATCAGATCCGGGCTCCACCAGACGATCGGATCCGAGGGATGCTGCAGGTACAGCACCCTGGTGCCGTCCCAGTCCTGCGCGACCGGCTCGATCCCGGCCGGGGGATCGCTGGTGAACCGCACCGTCCGGCCGTCGCGGTAGACCGGCTCGATCTCGGGGCTGCCCGGATCGCGGCCGTCGGTGAACTCGCGGAACAGCGCGTTGAAGTTCGGCGGTCCGGCGAACAGGATCCCGTCGGTGCGGTTGGCCATGTCGGACCCGCCGCTGAACGCGGTCTCCGCGGCGAACGAGCCGAGGCTCTCGCCGAACACGTACAACTGGGGCCGCTGATCCGCGGGCAGCGCGGACCACTTCTCGTAGACGGCGTCGAACAGCGCCCGGCCGGCCTCCCGCGCCCTGGTCTGGTCGACCAGGATCGAGATCCACGACGGCAGGTAGGAGTACTGGATCGCGACCGCAGCGGAGTCGCCGCCGGTCTCGTACTCGAAGGTGTCGATAGCGCCGGGGTTCACCCAGCCGGTGCCGGTGGTGCCAGCGACCAGCAGGTACGCCCGGTCGAACCCGCCGGCCCGTTCCAGGTCGGCGACGGCCAGCCGGGCTCGCTCCTCGACGTCCGGCGCGGAGGCGATCCCGGCGTAGGCCCGGATGGGCTCCTTCGCCGGTGCACCCGAAAAGGCCGAGATCTCGGCCGGCGTCGGCCCCTCACCGATGAAGTTGCGGCCCCGAAACCCCAGGGTGTCCCACGGCACCAGGGAGTCGGGACCGCCGGACCGCAGCGGCGTGTCCGGCTGCACCGTGGTGTCGCTGGTGGTGGTGTCCTGCAGCGCGAAGGTGCGGTCGGCGATCCCGATGATCCCGTCCACCAGCACCCCGCTGACCAGCATCACCGTCAGCGCCGCGACCAGCACCCAGCCCAGCGCACGCGCCGCGCGCCGACCCATCCAACGGCCGAGCCGGTCGGCCACCCATCGGTAGATCCACCGGATCCCGCGGGCGGCGGCGACCAGGCCGACGAAGATGATCAGCGCGACGACCGGCAGCAGCAGCTTGGAGACGAACCCCTCCGGCTCGGCGTCCATCAACTCGCGGATCTGGCCCTGCCACCGCTGCCCGAGCAGGTAGCCGGCCAGCAGGACGACCGCGCCGACGACAAGGAATGCCTGCCACGACCGTCGGCGCGCGGGCCGCACCGGGCGGTCGGCGAACTCCCGCCACACCCAGGCGCCGAGCACCCCCAGGCCGTACCCGATCGCCCCGGTGATCCCGCAGACGAAACCCTGGAAGGCCCCGGGGCGCGGCAGCAGCGACGGGGTGAAGGACAGGCAGAGGAAGATCAGCGCGACCCAGGCCCCCGGCAGGGTGTAGCGGAACCAGCGCCTGGCGCGGCCGTCAGGCGGACGGCTTCCGACGCGGCCGTCGTCGGCCGGGGCGGTGGGCTGGTCCGCGGGAGCGGGCGACGGCTCGGGTGGCACGTCCCGGACGTCGGCAGTGCCGGACTGCGTCACCATGATCGTTTGTTCCACCTTGCGTTGAACCGGGGATCCGAGTGCGATTATGCCTGCCGAAGTTGACGATTCCGCGCAGCCATCGCGGCTGGTCACGCCAGCTGAACGAAGATCTCGCCGAGTCCGTTGACCGCCCAGTGCGCCAGCATCGGGGCCAGCAGGCTGTCACTGCGCGCGCGCAGTTCGCAGAACAGCACCCCCGCGGCGCCGGTGAAAACCACCGTGCCAACCACCCGAAGCACGGCACCCGCGGCGCCGCCGCCGACCACCCCGTCGACCGCCTCATTGGCGGCGCCGCCGGCCAGCGACGGCAGCACGTGCCACAGTCCGAACAGCGCGGACGAGACCGCGGTGGCGACCAGGCGGCCGGACTGCCGCCGGAGCAACCCCCACAACACCCCGCGGAAGGCGAACTCCTCACCTATCACGGTGGCCAGCGGAATGACCACCAGCGAGGCGAGCAGGGTCTGCGCCCAGGAGCCGGTGGCTGACCCGGCCACCGCGTCGCGGACCGCCGGCACCAGCAGGGCGATTCCGTAACCCGCGGCCGCGAGCGCCGCGCACGCGCCTCCCCAGCGCATCCCCGCCGGCCAGGTCGACCGGGCGAGGCCAACGTCGGCCAGGGTCAACCCGCTCAGCCGGGCAACGACCGCGAGCGCGCCGGTGAGGCCGAGACCGATGGCCACGCTCGCTCCCGGCAGCCTGTTGGCCGCCACGTTCGCGCACGCCATCACCAGCAAGGACGCCGTCAGCGACATGCGGTAGGACACGCCTGCATCCTGCCCCGCAGTCGTGACCGCGGCCGGTCGCCTCGAGGCAACCGGCCGCGAATCACCCGGGAGGGGGGCCCCGGCCCGCGGGCTACGGAGTGCCGTAGCCCGTCTGGGTCTCGTCGTCCATGAACAGCGTTGTCCGCCGGCTCGAGGGCCGCACCAGGTCGGTGAGCAGCTTCGAGGTGTTCGGCATCGACACACCCAGCCGGCTGGCGAAGTGGTTGTCACCGATCTGCCATGTGACCTTCCAGGAATCGTTGGTGTTGTTGATCGGAGAGGCACCCACCCAGTTCGGCGGAGGCGGATCCGAAGATTCATCCTCGAGAATCTGGCGACGGCCCTGCCTGATCTCCCCCCGGAAGACCGGCAACGGTGACGAGTCAGTGCCCGAAAATCGAGAGCGGCGGCCCGCCCGCCGATCGCCCGCGCTTTCCCCCGGATCGCCCCTCGTTCGGTGTTGGACACCGGCGACCCGGCGTTTGGGTGGCCCGGCGGCCGGACTGCTACTCCCTACCCTGGAAAATCCGGTCGGCCGGGTCGGCCCGCGCACCATTGGCCGGCATCACTGCGCCTCCACCGGAATTCCGCCCCCGGAACCATGAAATGTCATGATGATCGATCCCTCCGGTTCGTCATCGGGCTGTTACTCCCCAGGCGTCAGGTCCGCGTGGCCCTCGCCGTTCGTGCTGAGATCAGGCTCGTCCGATTCCACGATCCAGCGCAGAGGCAGTGGTCCCCGATAGCCCTGCGGGAGTTCCTCGAAATTCCGCGCCCAAAGTACTCACCGCGCACACCGGCAACGACCGAAACGGTGTCGATATGCCCTGTGGGCACTGCGGAAGATCGCTGGCCGGTCCTCCCAATGGTGCCCGGCGCCGACGACGTTCAGTGATCGGACGGTAGCGTTCGGCGATCATCGCCGGTGACGTCCTGCACATGGTCGGTGACCTTCGGCGACCGGATAGCTGCCGATCGGCCCCCGTCACGCAGTGTGGTCGTCCGAGGACTCAGCGCCGGGCCAGCGCCAGGATGCCAGGCCGAGCACCAGCACCACGACGGGTGGCACGAACAACGCCCAGGCCGACCTCCCCGGCCCGGCGCCCACCACGGCGCCGAGCAGGTAGGCCCCGAATACCGCCGACAGCACGCCGAGACTGAGCCGGTGTGGGCGCCGCGGCGTGTCCGCGAATCCCCGATCCACCAACCCGACGACGGCCTGCGCGATGTGTGTCAGCGCCCCGGTCTGATAAGTCGTCGACATCCCGACACCGGCGAGCCTGCTGATCACGTCGGTCTGCACGCCCATGGCGACGCCGGCCAGCACGAGCAGCAGGGCCGACACCGGACCGTCCGTGGCGAGATCGGTGGTGATCGGTCCGGCGACGATCGCCAACGCGGACAGCAGAGCGAATTCCACCCCCAGCAGCACCGAGTGGCGGCGGCGGGCGCTGATCCGCCGGGAAATGACCAACCCCACGGCGGTGCCGACGGCGAAGCTGACGATCGCCAGTCCCGAGCGCCAGGCGGGCGGCACGCCGGGACTTCC
>DASQFG010000563.1:0-2797 GCA_035633315.1 Nakamurella sp.
TCGTCGGCGTCACCCTGCGCCGAACCTGGTTCCAGCGGCGGAACAAGCTGACCTCGTTGATCGCGACGACGGCGGCCGGTCAGCAGAAGTACGCCGTCCCCGACCTCGACGACGCCGCCGCCCTCCGGTTGGCCCACCAGCTGCTACCGGTGACGGGCCAGTTCGTGACCGGGGTCACCACCCGTCCCGATGCTCCGGCCGCGGCGGCCCCCGGTGCCCTGTTGCGCGGTGAGCCCGGCGTCACCAGACTGCCTGCATAGCCGAAATCGGACCCGCCGACGTGATCTGGTTGGACTCGGGTCGCGCTCGGCAGCGGGCGGCAACCGCCGCTTGGGCAGTTCCGTTTGGGCGATCTGAGGGTGGACGAGAAGAACGTGACGATGACGACGCACGACCCGATCCGCGCGAGCCGGCCGCATGACTGAGGACGCTCGTCAGGCCGGCGGAGACTCCTCCGGGGTGCAGGTGCGCAATGTCGTTCTGGTCGGCCCCGGTGGAGCCGGAAAGACGATGCTCGTTGAGGCCGTGCTGGCCGCGACCGGCGCCATCAGCCGCCCGGGCAGCATCGAGAGCGGCAGCACTGTCTGCGATTTCGAGGACGTCGAGAAGCGACTGCAACGTTCGGTGTCGCTCTCGGTGGCCAGCACCCTGGTCCGGGATGCCGACCTGCTGCCACCGGGCATCCCGGGAGTGCGGATCAACTTCGTCGACACCCCAGGGCACGCCGACTTCGTGGGTGAACTGCGCGCCGGGCTGCGGGCCGCGGACGCCGCATTGTTCGTCATCTCCGCGTCCGACACCTCCGCCAGCGGCTCGGCGATCGACGGCGCCACCCGGATCCTCTGGCAGGAATGTGCGGATGTGGGCATGCCGCGGGCCGTGATCATCACTCACGTCGACCAGCCACGAGGCGATTTCGACGCGGCCGTGGAGAACAGCCAGCTGGTGTTCGGGGAGGGCGTGCACACGCTGTACGTCCCCCTCCCCGTCTCCGCAGCCGGCGACGGCGGGCCGTCCGCGTTGATCGGCCTGCTGTCCCAGCAGGTGTTCGACTCCAGTTCCGGCACCAGAGCGGCACGGCCGGCCGACGACGACGAGATCGCGGTGATCGCCGCGCGGCGCGAGGCGCTGATCGAGGCGGTGATCACCGAGTCCGAGGACGACAGCCTGCTGGACCGCTACCTGGCCGGCGAACAGGTGAGCTTCGACACAGTCGTCGACGACCTGGAGACCGCCGTCGCACGAGGCGCCTTCCACCCCGTGCTGCCGTGCGTGCCGACCACCGGGCTGGGCATCCCGGAGTTGCTGGAGATCATCTGCCGCGGCTTCCCGAGCCCGGTCGAGCACGTGCTGCCCACCGTGTACACCCCGGTCGGTGCGACCAGGGATCCGTTGACGGGCAGCGCGAAGGAGCCGCTGGTCGCCGAGGTGGTCAAGACCACCACCGATCCCTACGTGGGTCGGGTGTCGCTGGTCCGGGTGTTCTCCGGGGTCCTGCGGCCCGACGTGCCGGTGCACGTCAGCGGTCACTTCGCCCGGTTCTCCGGCCACCCGGAGGACGAGGACTGGCACGCCGAGCACGACCTGGACGAACGGGCCGGAACAATCTCCCGTCCGGTCGGCTCCACGCTGACCGGGCTGGGCCAGGCCCTCGCCGGCGACATCGTCGCCGTCGCGAGGCTGGCGCACGCCGAGACCGGTGACACCCTGTCCGACCCGGCCGACCCGTCGGTGCTGGCGCCCTGGGTGATGCCCGAACCCCTTCTCCCCGTGGCGATTTCGGCACGATCCTCGAGCGAGGAGGACAAGCTGGTGCAGGGTCTGGCCCGGCTGCAGGCCGAGGACCCGACCGTCAGGGTGGAGGTCAACCCGGCGACCGAGCAGATGGTGATCTGGACGATGGGCGAGCAGCAGCTCGAGGTGCTGCTGGACCGGCTGCGCAGCCGCGCCGGCATCGAGGTGGCCGTCGAGCCCGTCCGGGTCGCGGTGCGCGAGACGGTGAAGTCCTCGGCCGGGGGTCTGGGCCGGCACGTCAAGCAGTCCGGCGGGCACGGTCAGTACGCGGTCGCCCAGATCGAGGTCGAACCCCTCCCCGAGGGCGGCGGTTTCGAATTCGTGGACAAGGTGGTCGGCGGCGCGGTGCCCCGGCAGTTCATCCCCAGCGTGGAGAAGGGGGTGCGCACCCAGCTGGACCGCGGGGTCCACGGGCATCCGATGGTCGACCTGCGGGTCACCCTGATCGGCGGGAAGGCGCACAGCGTGGACTCCTCCGACGCCGCGTTCCAGATGGCCGGGTCGTTGGCGCTCAAGGAGGCCTCGCACGCTGCGGGCGTGCAGCTGCTGGAGCCGATGGACTCGGTGACGATCACCGTCGACGACGAGTTCGTCGGCGCGGTGCTCGCGGACCTGGCGTCCCGTCGCGGCCGGGTGCGCGGCACCGAACCCGCGAGCACGGGCCGATCCTCGGTGCTGGCCGAGGTGCCCGAAGTGGAGCTGACCCGGTACGCCATCGACCTGCGCTCGATCGCCCACGGCACCGGCGCCTTCAACCGGCAGTACCTGCGGCACGCGCCCGCGCCCGAGCATGTCGTTGATCGGTTGACGGCAGGCGCCGCCCAGGACTGACAGCCGGCCGGGCGCGCCGTCAGTCCGAGACCAGGTCCCGAGGCACCACCGACAGTGCGAGGGGCGCGACCACCGTGACGATCTCGTCGTCACGCCCCTGCGCGGTCAATCGGTACTCGCCCTCGGCCAGGTCGTAGACCTCCACCGACGGTGCGCGAGGGTCGACGATCCA
>DASQFG010000564.1:0-1824 GCA_035633315.1 Nakamurella sp.
CGATTTGACCCGGGCGGGGTACCTCGTCAAGGCCAGGGATGGTCGCCGGAACCGCTATCAGGTGCAGGGGCATCTGCTGCTGCCGGATCCGGTCCCACGGTCGACGACCGTGGGAGAGGTGTTGGCGCTTCTGGTGGGCGACAGTGGTGCGGTGGCGCCGGTGGCGCCGGTGGTGCGCCCGGCTCCGCGTGACCTGACTAGGGCAGATGGGTGACACCGGGATCGGATGCGCGTGAGCCAGCCCCGGCCGATGAGGGTGGGCCTTCGGACAAACACCCCAACCAGGTGAATTCCAGAAATATGTTGCTAGTGCCCAGCCGCATGTTTATAGTCGTGTTGACGCACGACGGTCGGCGACATCGCCTTTATGTTCATGAGCAGCAGGTCGGTCCGGATAGTTGAGTGGGGGATCTGAGCCGCGATGCCCGGGCTCGGATTCCTCAATCGCGGGCCGCGGCACCACGGTTCGAGGTGCCGGAAGGCTTCCCGGCTTCGACGAGACTTCAACGCTTCTTTGTAGCAGCATTTGGCTGATCCGGTGATGCGCGGGGGTGATTGTTGCCCGGGCGACCTCTCGATCAATTCGTAACCTACCAAAAGCACAGACAACAGGGTGCCGGAAACCCCACAAACAACAGGGTGCCGGAAACCCGGCGGCCTTTCATCAAAGGAGTTCCCTCTTGCCCACTGCCACCAAGGCCGCGCGGAACGGCGCCGCTGCGCCCGCTGCTGCAATCGCCCCCGTCTCCGAGACAGTCGCCGCCGCCTTCTCGCCGACCGGCACGGTTGCCGGCGACATCGTCACCCGCAGCGTCGCGGCGGTGACCTCGATGCTGCGGTCCGCGGCCGGCAAGGCGCGGGTGTTGTCCGACGGTTTCGCCGCGGAGGTCAGGAAGGTCGCCGGACCGACGGTGAACGCCTACCAGCAGACCGGCCACCTCGGCGACCCCACCGCCTGGGTCTGAGCCCCCCGACGATGCTGGGCGGTGACAGGCCCGGCCGGTTGACGCCCGCTGCACACCGGGCCAGCCTGGGAGCGGAAATCCCCGATCAGGACCCCATTGCCGTGGTCCCGCGAGAGCGCTCCCCGATGCGCACCCGCCGCGAGCGGGTGAAAGGTCTTGCGGAGCGGCCCCGAACTTCCCCCAAGCGCTGCACCTTGCCTGGTACACGCGCCCCGTGCACCCGTGCATGGACCGCTGCTCACCCGGCCGAGAGAGTGGGTTTCGGTGCCTGATCTGCACGTCGAGAATTCCGTGTCCCGCCGCCAGGACATCCACGACGACGACCCGCGGGCTGGTCCACCACGACGAGCCGGCGGACGTGGCGCGGGCCTTGCTGTCCCACACCGTCCGGTATCGTCCATCGACGATCCGACCATCACCCCGATCGACCACCACCAACACCACCCGCTGAACGCTCCCCGGGATCGAGTGGTCGGCGTGCCTACCACTGCACGCCGTCCCAGCAAGCCGACCGGTCGCCGCCCTTTCATCGTTCACTGCAGCTGCAAACACCGTCGCCTCACCAGCAAGGGAGCATCATGACCACCGCCACCAGGGCCGCACGGCCCAGATCAGCAGACAACGGCACCGAGCACAACGGCGCCCAAGACAACGCCCAGCACAACGGCGGCCAAGACAACGGCGCCCAGCACAACCGCGGCCAAAACGATGGCGGCCAAGACAACGGCGCCGCCGCGACCGATGCCGCGTTCGCCCGGATCGTCACCGAGACCGTCGTCGCCGCCCTGACGGAGACGACCACGGTCGCCACCGAGGTGGCCACCGAGATCGTCGCCCACACCGCCGTGGCCGTCGAGTC
>DASQFG010000565.1:0-1565 GCA_035633315.1 Nakamurella sp.
GACGACGCTTTGCCGGTCCGCGGCAGGGTGTCCGGCTGGCGCCGAGCCTCTGATCGAGCACCGAATCGATCCCTGGGCGGCGCGCCGCTGGTCCGCCCGACGACCGTCGCGGCCGATGTCAGACACCGGCGTGAACCCCGGATCAGAACGCTACTAGCGCGGTGACCGCGTCGCAGGTTGCTGACCTGCGAGCCACCGGCCGGCCCAACGACCGCGCCACGGCGTACTCGGTCCGTCTGGCAGCCATCGCGCGATCCCTGGCGGGATGGCCGCCCGAGACGACCGCGGGGATCGCGGGCAGCCAGGTGTTCGTCGCGGTGAGCCTTCCACCAGGGCCGTCCCTGTAGGACACGGCGGCGGGCGAGATCACCACCGCGGCATCGACGGCGGCCTGAAACGGCGCGCACCGGAATCGCTCGAGCGCTCCCCCGCACCGCCTGGCTGCTCCGGGGAAGACCAGGACCCGATGGCCGCTGCGCAGGCGCTGGGCGATCTGGTCGACGTCCCCACGCAGATCTCCGGCGGCGGGTCCGCCGACAAACACCGCCCGCATACGCCGGGCGAGCGGCCCGAGCAGCGGCCACCCACCGAGCCGGGCCTGCGCCACCGGCACCATCGGCGCGTGCGCGGCGAGTACCAGCACGTCGAGCCAGGAACTGCGATTGGCGACGACCAGGCACGGGCCTGCGGCGGGAAGCCCGCTGGTGACGACGCGCACCCCCAGCGCCCGCAGCAGCAACCGTGAAGTCCACTGCAGCGCAACGCTTCCGCGCCGTCCACGGCCGTAGCGCGGTCCTGACGTCAGCACGACACCCACGACCGCTCCGAGCTGCGCCGCGACCACGGCCAGCAATCCCCGCCCCGGGCCGGGTTGCTGATGCAGGCGCCCGTGTTCGGATCAGTCCTTCTCGGAACAGTCCGCCGCTGGCTCGTCCTGCACGAGGCCGTGGATCATCTCAGCCAGCCGAACCCAGGAACCGACGCAAGTAGCGGCGGTCTGCTGACTGCATGTCGAAAAGAACGAGAAACTCTGCGGTGCAGCTGTTCTCGTTCCACGCAGGCGGGCCGCAGACCACCGCGCCGCACCGCAGCACGCCGGGCAGCACCGGTGGGATCACCGGATTGTCCGCGCGCTCGAGTCCACCGATCGGCAGCGGGACCCGGGCCCGGCACCGCCGCTGGGCCGGCGCCAGGTGCCTCGGCCGCGCGAGGTCCCAGCATGCAGCGGCGGCGCCGCCGCCGTCCCTCAGGTCCACCGGTGTGCAGCCGATCGCGTAGCGATATCCGGTCAGCTGCAGATACTTGGCGACCCCGGCCCAGAGCAACGCTGCGGGCGCGCCCGTGCGGTGATCGGCTTCCACGCAGGCCGGGCCGACCTCGACGGTGGAGTCGAGGATGCCCTCCAACGGCATGAGACCGAACCTCCGACCCGCCTCCAGGCCGGCGCCGCGGGGCGCGGCGTCGTTGCTGTGCGGCGGCAACAGCCTGACCGTCGCCACCGCGGTCCGGCGTTCGCCGACGCGTGCGGGTGAGCGGACATCGCCGCAGTACCAGACGATGAGGTG
>DASQFG010000566.1:0-3574 GCA_035633315.1 Nakamurella sp.
GCTCCGAACATCACGAGAGCGATAACAATCACAACAGTCATGAGAGCCAATGCGACAAATGCGATGGCGACGAGAGCGGCAGCCATGACAGGCACTGCGACAACCACATCCTGAGCCATAACGGCGGAGGGACTGTCGGCAAGCAACGCGACGACTGCGGATCACCGTCGCGTCCCAGGAATCACCGCGACACCAGCGCTGCTTCCTGGGACCCCGGCGACTGGGATCTCCCCGAGTCCGCATTCCGCCCGGACCCGCGCAACACGCCACCCGAACCCGACAACCCAAGAGCGGCAAGGAATGAATCACCACCCGGCATCGCGCCGGGCAAAGGCACCGATCCCGCGCCCGCCGGACGGGCCCGGATTGCCCCGTGCCTCGCGGGCGGTCACGCGCGCCCGCTACCGGTCACCGTCGGGGTCGTGGTCTCCGTCCAGTTCCTGTACGCCTACTCCAGGATGTCCGAGTCAGGCGCGACTACCTCGTCGGTGCCGATCTCGGCGATCACCGCACCAGCGGTGACGGTCGCGCCAGCCTCGACCTTGACCGAGGTCACCACGCCGGCGCGGTGCGCGGTCAGCGGGTTCTCCATTTTCATCGCCTCGATGACGGCAACCAAGTCGCCCTCGGCAAGGTCGTCACCCACCGCCACTGCAACCTTGACCACGGTGCCCTGCATCGGTGCGACAACTGCCGCGCCGCCGGTGGCCGGCGCGTGGTGCAGCCGCGGCCGGTGGCGCCGCGAGGAGTTCGCCCGCGGCCCGGGCGAGCCGCCCAGTATGGCGACCGCGAGATCGGCAGGCAGCGCGACCTTCACGCGGCGTCCGTTCACCTCGGCGACGAATTCCTGCCGCTCGGCCGGCGGCGCCTCCGGCGGAGCACCCGGAGCGCCGGCGAACGGTTCGATGGTGTTGACCCACTCGGTCTCGATCCACCGGGTGTGCACCCGGAACCGGCCGGCCCATCCGTTGAACGCCTTGTCGTCGAGCACGGCGCGGTGGAACGGCAACACGGTCGCCATGCCCTCGACCTGCATCTCGGCCAGCGCTCGGCGGGAGCGGGCCAGCGCCTGTTCGCGGGTCTGGCCGGTCACGATGATCTTGGCCAGCAGCGAGTCGAACGCCCCGGAGATCACCGAGCCGGTTTCCACTCCCGAGTCCACCCGGACCCCCGGACCGG
The DNA here is from genome assembly GCA_035633315.1 of Nakamurella sp. Lineage (GTDB taxonomy): Bacteria > Actinomycetota > Actinomycetes > Mycobacteriales > Nakamurellaceae > Nakamurella. The sequence goes on from DASQFG010000566.1 coordinate 1,180, forward strand.
CCGGCGCGACGAACTTGGTCACCGTTCCCGGTGCCGGCAGGAAATTGCGGCCGGGATCCTCGCCGTTGATCCGGAACTCGAACGAGTGCCCGTGTGGCTCGGGATCGGTGAGGACACGGAGCTTCTCACCATCGGCGATACGGAACTGCTCGCGCACCAGATCGATCCCGCTGGTCTCCTCCGAGACCGGATGCTCCACCTGCAGTCTGGTGTTCACCTCGAGGAACGACACCGTCCCGTCGGCACCGACCAGGAACTCCACGGTGCCGGCTCCGTGATAGTCGGCCGCCAAGCAGATCGCCTTCGATGCGGTGTAGATCGCCTCGCGCTGGTCGTCGGTCAGGAACGGAGCCGGCGCTTCCTCGACCAGCTTCTGATACCGCCGCTGCAGCGAGCAGTCCCGAGTTCCGACAACGATGATGTTGCCTTGCGTGTCCGCGAGAACCTGGGCCTCGACATGCCGCGGCTGGTTGAGGTACCGCTCGACGAAGCACTCGCCGCGGCCGAAGGCGGCCACCGCCTCCCGGACTGCGGACTCGTACAGATGCGGGATCTCGGCCAGCGTCCGGGCGACCTTCAGCCCCCGGCCACCGCCGCCGAACGCCGCCTTGATCGCGACGGGAAGCCCGTGCTCGCGGGCGAATTCGAGCACCTCGTTGGGTCCGGAAACCGGCTCGGTGGTACCCGGAACCAGCGGTGCCCCGGCCTTCTGGGCAATGTGCCTGGCGGTCACCTTGTCACCTAGATCGCGGATCGACTGAGGCGTCGGGCCGATCCAGGTCAACCCGCTATCGATCACCGCCTGGGCGAAATCGGCGTTCTCGGCCAGGAACCCGTAGCCGGGATGCACGGCGTCGGCGCCGGAGCGGGCGGCGACATCGAGCAGTTTGGTCTTGTTGAGGTACGACTCAGCTGAGCTCGCCCCGTTGAGCGAATAGGCCTCGTCGGCCATCCGGACGTGCATGGCGTCACGGTCGGAATCCGCATAAACGGCGATCGAGCGGAGCCCGGCGTCGCGGCATGCACGAACGATGCGGACGGCGATCTCACCGCGGTTGGCGATCAGGACGGTATGCACTGGGTGTCCTTCCGTGCTTTCTCGAAGTGGTGCGGGGTCATGCGCTGCGCCACAGATCGGTCACCGCGATGCCGACATCGGCCAGCAGTCGACGGGTCAGAGGTAGGGAGATTCCGATGACGTTCGACGGGTCACCATCGACACTGTCCACGAACCATCCGCCGTAGCCGTCGATCGTCAGCGCTCCGGCGACCGCCAGCGGTTCGCCGGTAGCGATGTACGCCGAGAGCTCGGCTCGCGTCGGCACGCCCATCCGCACCGTGGTGGATCGGGTGCCGACGGCACCAGCAGTCGGCAGCCCGGACGTCACACGGCGGACGGCATGGCCGGTCAGCAGCACGCCCTCGCGGCCGGCCATCTGCGCCCATCGCTGCCGCGCCTGTTCCGCGCCATCGGGTTTGCCCTGCAGTTCGCCGTCGATCAGGAACATGGAATCGCAACCGATCACCACACAATCGGTGGCGACGTCGGCGGGTAGGGCGCCGGCCACGGTGTCGACCTTGGCTGCGGCGAGCACCCCGACCTGCACGTCGGGCGGGTCCTGGGCAACGCGGGCCAGCACTTCGCTTTCGTCCACGTCCGATACCGCAACCACCGGGTCGATCCCGGCCGCGCGCAGCACACCCAACCGCGCCGGAGACGCCGAGGCGAGCACCACCGCCGTCATCGGGGCAACCCGGATGCCCACCACGAACCCATGCCCGGGCTGAGCCGGGTGCGGAGCATGTGCGCCGGATCGGCCCAGACCGACGCGGGCCCCGAGCGACCGGAGGATGGCACCGCGCCAGCTGTGAGCGCGGTCAGGATCGCGATGACAACGGCCGCATCCTCTTCCGAGGTCCGGCTCTTGCCCTGGGATCCGGGCTGGGTGTCGTCAGGGTTCGCTGCGCTCGCGGTGTCGTTGGTGCTCGCTGCGCTCGCGGTGTCGTTGGTGCTTGCTGCGCTCGCGGTGTCGTCGGTGCTCGCTTCGCTCACAGTGGGATGTTCCCGTGTTTGCGCGGCGGCAGCGCCTGGCGCTTGTCGGCCAGCACCCGCAGCCCGTTCGTGATCGCGATGCGGGTGGTGGACGGCCGGATGATCTCGTCGACGTAGCCCCGCTCGGCCGCAATGAAAGGATTGGCCAGGGTGTCCTCGTAGTCGGTCTGCAGCTGGCTCCGCAGATCGGCGACCTCGGGCGCCTCGGCACCGAATTCGGCAGCGATGGCACCAATTTCCTTGCGGTACAACACATTCACCGCACCCGCGGCCCCCATCACGGCGATCTGCGCGGTCGGCCAGGCGAGGTTGAGGTCGGCACCCAGATGCTTGGATCCCATC
>DASQFG010000567.1:0-6151 GCA_035633315.1 Nakamurella sp.
GTGCAGGAAGGCGTCGTCCAGGCTGGCCGCCGAGCCGCGGACCTCCGCGAGATGGCCCGAGGCGATGATCTTCCCGGCGGCGATGACTGCGACGTGCGAGCACAGATCCTCGACCAGCGCCATCACGTGCGAGGAGAACACCACCGTGCCGCCGGCCGCGGTGTACCGCGACAGCACGGTGCGGATGATCCTGGCGGAGACCGGGTCGACGGCTTCCAGCGGTTCGTCCAGCAGCAGCACCCTCGGTGAGTGCAGCAGCGCCGCGGCGAGGGTGATCTTCTTGCGCATTCCGGTGGAGTAGTCGGCCACCAGCTTGTTGCCGGCGTCGGCCAGCTCAAGGACGCTGATCAACTCCGTGGCACGGTCCTTGACCACCGTCGCGGGCATGCCGCGCAGCCGGCCCAGGTAGCTGAGCATCTCCGGCCCGGACAGCCGCTCGAACAGTCGCAGCCCCTCGGGCAGCACGCCCATCCTGGCCTTCGCCGCGGGCGGATCGGCCCACACGTCGACGCCGGCCACGATCGCCCTGCCGGCGTCCGGTCGCAGCAACCCGGTGACCATCGACAGCGTGGTGGTCTTGCCGGCTCCGTTCGGTCCGACCAGGCCGAAGAACGAACCGGTGGGGACGTCGAGGTCGATGGCGTCCACCACCCGGCGGCCGTCGAAGGACTTGGTCAGCCCCCGCAGCGCAACCGCCTGACCGGCCGCCGACGCGATGGCCTCCTGCTGGCCGGGATAGTGCGGAAGGATCACAGAGGGTGGACTCTGCTCGCTGTTGGTCGTCGCATCCGTCATGCCGCCACGATAGAACCCGGCACCGTCAGAATCGACGCGAAAGCCAGTCGAGGACGACCACAGCGAAACCTTCAGGGTCCTCGGCGGGCGTGAGATGCCCCACTCCGGGCAGTTCCACCAACTCGGCATCCCTTGCCGCGGCGGCCATTTCGTGAGCCGCGGCCGGCGGGGTCACGGCGTCCTGCTCCCCCACCAGGATCAGCACCGGAACGCTCGCCGCGGCCAGCACGGCCGTCGAATCGGGGCGGCCGGCCATCGCGCGCTGCGCCCACGCGACAGTGGCCGCCGGAACGCCGTCGGCGATCGCGGCCAGGGTGGCGCGAATGTCGCCGGCGGTCTCCGCGGCGACCAGCGGCGCGATCGCGTCGGGCCCGCTCGCGACGTCCCCGGCGTCGGCTCTGGCTGCGACACCCTGCCGCCGCTCGACCGCTGCTGCGTCGTCGGGTCCACTTCGGGTGTCCACCAGGACCAGACCCTTGACACGCTCCGGGTGTCGTCGCAGCAGTGCCAGCGCGACGTAACCGCCCATCGACACCCCGCCGAGCACCGCCCGGTCCATCCCTGCGGCGTCCATGGCGACCACCGCGTCGTCGGCCAGCAGAGCGAGGTCGGGCGTCGCGTCACCGAGCGGTGGTCCGGAGCCGAACCCGCGGAGGTCGGGCGTCAGCACGGTGGCCGCCGCCGAGAGGTCGGCGCGGGCGGCGTCGAACATCCGTGAGTCGAGGGGAAAGGCGTGCAGCAGTACCAGGTTCTCCACGCCCCGATCCTGGCACGACGAACAGCGGGCGGCACGGGTGCGCTCAGGGGTCCGGGCACGGGGTCCGGGTCACGGCACCGGCACGAACACCACGAGCAGCAGCCAGGCGAAGATCGCCGAGGGCAGCAGCGAATCCATCCGGTCCATGATCCCGCCGTGGCCGGGCAGCAGGTTGCCCATGTCCTTGACGCCCAGGTCCCGTTTGATCAACGATTCGGCCAGGTCACCGCCCGTCGCCGTGAAGGCCAGCACGGCGCCGACCAGCGCGCCCTGCCACCAAAGCCCGCCGAGCATCAGCCACACGGTCAGCGCGCCGCCGATCATGGCCGCCAGCACAGATCCGGCGAAGCCCTCCCACGATTTCTTCGGCGAGATCGTCGGCGCCATCGGATGCCTGCCGAACAGCACGCCGGCGGCGTACCCGCCGGTGTCCGAAGCCACCACCATGATCAGGAAGGCCATGATCCGGTAGGCACCGTCGCTCGGCGCCAGCATCATGGCCGCGAAGCTGGCCGGCAGCCCTAGGTAGACGGCGATGAAGATCGATGCCGAGACATCTGCCAGATACCCGGCCGATCCGCGGCCGAACCGCCACGCCATGCACGCCAACGCGGTGAACGCGACCCCGAGCGCCTGCGCGCTGTGGCCGTAGGGCCAGGCCAGCACCACGGTGGCGGCCGCGCCCAGCGCCATCGGGATCCAGCTGATCTGGATACCGCGCGCGGCCCGCAGCGTGTGCTGCAGCTCCCAGATGGAGGCCACCACCGCGGCCACGATGATGATCATGAACGTCTGCCGGTAGACCAGCAGCGAGGCGATGATCACCGCTCCGAGGCCGAGCCCGACGGCCACCGCCATCGGCAGGTTCCGGCCCGCGCGGGAAACCTTCCCCGCTGGCGATGCCGCCGGGTCCGGCGGCTCGGCCGACCCCGTGCCGGCTTCCTGGGAGCTCATCAGACTTCGAGGAGCTCGGCTTCCTTGTGTTTGACCAGGTCGTCGATCTGACCGACGTACTGATCGGTCAGCGACTGCAGCTCCTTCTCGGCCCTGGTCACGTCATCCTCGCCGACCTCGCCGTCCTTGGACAGCTTGTCCAGCGCGTCCTTGGTCCGCCGCCGGATGTTGCGGATCGCCACCTTGGCCTCTTCGCCCTTGTGCCTTGCGGTCTTACCCAGTTCACGCCGCCGCTGCTCGGTGAGCTGCGGGAAGACCACCCGGATGACGATGCCGTCGGTACCCGGGTTGACCCCGAGGTCGGAGTCGCGGATCGCCTTCTCGACGGCGTGCAGTTGGCTGGCGTCATAGGGCTTGATGACGGCCATCCTGGCCTCCGGGATGTTGATGGAGGCCATCTGGGTCAGCGGGGTGGGCGCGCCGTAGTAATCGATGATGATGCGCCCGAACATGTTCGGGTTCGCCCGGCCGGTGCGCAGCGTGGCCAGATCCTCCTTGGCCGACGACACCGCCTTCTCCATCTTCTCTTCGGCGTCGAAGAGAGTCTCGTCGATCATTCGTTGCGCCTTTCGAGATCGGTGCGGGTCGGTTCACGAGGGGGCGTGTACACCAGTGTGCCGATGTCGGCCCCCCGCACAGCTTTGCCGATGTTCCCGTCGACCAGCAGGTTGAACACGATGATCGGCATGTCGTTGTCCATGCAGAGGCTGAACGCGGTCGCGTCGGCGACCTGCAGGCCGCGCTCAAGGACCTCGCGGTGGGTGATCTCGGTGAACATCTTGGCGTCCGGCACCACCCGGGGGTCGGCGTCGTAGACCCCGTCGACGGCCTTGGCCATCAGCACCACCTCGGCGCCGATCTCCAGCGCGCGCTGCGCCGCGGTGGTGTCGGTGGAGAAGTAGGGCATGCCCACCCCGGCACCGAAGATGACCACCCTGCCCTTTTCCAGGTGCCGCTGGGCGCGCCGCGGAATATAGGGCTCGGCGACCTGGCCCATGGTGATCGCGGTCTGTACCCGGGTGTCAAGGTGGTGTTCGCGCTCCAGGAAGTCCTGCAGGGCAAGGCAGTTCATCACGGTGCCGAGCATGCCCATGTAGTCCGCGCGGGCCCGGTCCATGCCTCGTTCGTGCAGCTCGGCGCCGCGGAAGAAATTGCCGCCGCCGATCACCACTGCAACCTGTACCCCGTCGGCGGCCACCTCGGCGATCTGCTCGGCCACTGCGGAGACCACGTCAGGGTCGACGCCGACCTCGCCGCCGCCGAACATCTCACCGCCCAGCTTGAGCACGACCCGTTTGAACTGCCGCCTGGGATACACGTCCGTCATGCTGTCTCCGCCCTCGCCGTGCTGCGCCTCGTCGCGGTCGCCTGTCGTGGTGGGTGCCGGTGCCCCGCCCTGCCGCAGGCATACCACTGGGGCCGGTGCTGCTCGCACCGGCCCCAGTGTGGCCGAACTCGGGGTGTCAGGCTGTGCCGACCTCGAACCGGCTGAACGCCGCGACGCTCACGCCGGCCTCGTCGAGCAGCTTGCCGACGGTCTTCTTGGAGTCCAGCACCGACGGCTGCTCGGTGAGCACGGCCTCCTTGAAGAACCCGTTGACCCGGCCCTCGACGATCTTGGGCAGCGCGGCATCCGGTTTGCCCTCCTCGCGGGCGGTCGCCTCGGCGATGCGCTTCTCGGACTCGACGATGTCGGCCGGGACCGCGTCGCGCGAGACGTAGCGGGCCTTCAGCGAGGCGATCTGCATGGCCGCGCCACGAGCAGCCTCCGCGTTGTCGCCGGTGTACTCCACCAGCACGCCGATGGCCGGGGGCAGGTCGGCGGACCGCTTGTGCAGGTAGACCGCGGTGTTGCCGTCGTACTTGACCACGCGGCGCAGCTCGAGCTTCTCGCCGATCTTCGCCGACAGGGCGTTGACGGCGTCGGCCACCGTCTCGGATCCGAGCTTGGCGCCCAGCACCTCGTCGATGCTGGCCGCGCTCACCTCGGGCGAGGCGACCACGGTGACGATCCGCTCGGCCAACTGCTGGAACTCGTCGTTCTTGGCCACGAAGTCGGTCTCGCAGTCCAGTTCGATGAGGGCGTTCCCGGACGAGGCAACCAGGCCGTTCGCCGTGGTCCGCTCGGCGCGCTTGCCGATGTCCTTGGCGCCCTTGATGCGCAGGAACTCGACGGCCTTGTCGAAGTCCCCGTCGTTCTCGTCGAGAGCCTTCTTGCAATCCATCATCCCGGACCCGGTCAGTTCCCGGAGTCGCTTGACGTCAGCGGTACTGAAGTTCGCCATGATCGGCGCTGTCCTTGTCTTCTCGGTCGTTATCGATGATCAATTTCTGCACAGTTCGCCGGGCACAACTCACCCGGGCACACATGGCTGGCGAATCGCTGTCCAGACCTCATCACGCGAGCGGCACAGCGAAGCCCGGTTCAGTTCAGGTTGCTGCCCGGGGCGACCGCGCTGACCTGCTCGTTCGGCACGATCTCCGAGATCCCCTCGGTGGCGTCGGCCTCAACCTCGAGCAGTGCCTCGGCGCCGGCCTCGGTCTCGGCAATGGCATCAATCGGGGCGGCATCGACTGACGCTGCGGCACTCTCGGCGACAGCGACAGCGACAGCGGCAGCGGCCTCGGCCTCGGCCCCGGCGGCGACCTCGGCCGCGCCGCTGGCCAGCAGTTCGCGCTCCCACTCGGCCAGCGGCTCCTCGGTGGAGGAGCTGCCGGAAAGCCCACTGCTGCGGGCCAGCAGGCCTTCGGCGACGGCCTCGGCCACGACCTTGGTCAGCAGCGCTGCGGACCGGATGGCGTCGTCATTGCCGGGAACCGGGTAGTCGACCTCGTCGGGGTCGCAGTTGGTGTCCAGCACCGCGACGACGGGGATGTTCAGCTTGCGGGCCTCGCCGACGGCGATGTGCTCCTTCTTGGTGTCGACGATCCACACCGCGGAGGGAATCTTGGCCATGTCCCGGATGCCGCCGAGGGTCTTTGCCAGCTTGTCCTTCTCGCGGGTCAGCAGCAGCACCTCCTTCTTGGTGCGGCCGGCGAACTCGCCGGAAGTCTCCATCGCCTCGAGGTCCTTGAGGCGCTGCAGACGCTTGTGCACCGTCTGGAAGTTGGTGAGCATGCCGCCCAGCCAGCGCTGGTTGACGTAGGGCATGGAGACGCGGGTTGCCTGCTCGGCGATCGCCTCCTGGGCCTGGCGCTTGGTGCCGATGAACAGCACGGTGCCGCCGTGCGCGACCGTTTCGCGGATGAACTCGTAGGCCCGATCGACGTACTGCAGGGTCTGCTGCAGATCGATGATGTAGATGCCGTTGCGCTCGGTGAAGATGAACCGCTTCATCTTCGGGTTCCAGCGCCTGGTTTGGTGTCCGAAATGGACACCTGCGTCCAGCATCTGACGCATGGTGACGACAGCCATGTGAGGGCGCGTCCTTCCTCGGTGCGGGCGCCGCCGGCCGCCTGGGGTCGTGCGGGCGCAGTTTCGGTTGTCGCCGCCGGTCGGGTGACCTGCGGCCCTGACGCCCTCGGTGCGCACCGCCTCGTCGCTGTCCGACTCGCTGCTCGCGGGCCGGTTCGCTCGAAGACCTCGGTGCGTCCCGGCCCGTGAGCTGCGCGCCGCAGGTGCACCCTCATTGGGTCCGACCGGCG
>DASQFG010000568.1:0-5406 GCA_035633315.1 Nakamurella sp.
CGCTACCTGGGTAGCACATCGGCCACCTCGGCGGACGTCACCGGCACGCTGGCGCCGGACAAACGGCCGACCGCCAGCGCCCACCTGGAGGTGGTCGGCCGCCGTGTCGGCACCAATCAGGAGTACGACGGCCTGGTCAGCTTGACCTCCGCCGGTGGCGTTCAGGCCAACCTGCGCAAGCTCGACGGGTCTGCAACGGCGGTCAACCTGGCCACCGCCAGGACAGCGTCCGGGCTCAGCTACACCGCGGGCATCCAGCCCAATGCCCGGCTGCAGGTCCATGGCACCAGCCCGACCGCGTTGCGACTCAGAGTGTGGGCGAACGGCTCAGCGGAGCCGGCGGCGTGGGCGGTGACCACGACCGACTCCTCGCTGGCGCTTCAGGCGGCGGGATCCGTCGGTCTCCGGTCGTACCTGAGCGGCGACCAATGCGCCGGTGGTGCAGACGGTCCGGGCGTTCTCCGGGAACCCGGTCGGCCGAGCTGAGCCGGCCCGGTTGCATTGCCTCGGCATTAGCGGGGTGACCAAGCGGTCTTCGGGCCGCCTGGTCGACTGTCCGACCCGGCGTGTTGAATCGGGGTACGCCGACGGGGAGGAACTGGGTCGACATCATGATCGAAGCCATCGGACTGACCAAGTACTACGGAAAGACGCTGGCGGTGGACGACCTGTCGTTCACCGTGCGACCGGGCGCCGTCACCGGCTTCCTGGGGCCCAACGGCTCCGGCAAGTCGACGACCATGCGGTTGATCCTCGGGTTGGACAACCCCACCCGGGGAAGCACCAAGGTCGCGGGCCATCGATACGCGCAGCTGAGCAAGCCGCTGACCCAGGTCGGCGCGCTGCTGGACGCCAACTGGATCCATCCGAACCGCTCGGCACGCTCCCATCTGAGGTTCATGGCGGCGTCCAACAAGATCCCGGTGTCCAGAGTGGATGAGGTGCTGGACATCGTCGGGCTGAGCAGTGTGGCCAAGCGGGCCGCCGGCAAGTTCTCGCTCGGCATGAAGCAGCGGCTCGGGCTGGCCGGCGCGCTCCTCGGCGACCCGCAGGTGCTGCTGTTCGACGAACCGGTCAACGGCCTGGACCCCGAGGGCATCTTCTGGGTCAGGACGTTCATGAAGAACCTGGCCGCACAAGGCAAGACGGTCTTCGTCTCCTCACACCTGCTGTCCGAGATGGCGCTGACCGCAGACCATCTCATCGTGATCGGGCGGGGCAGGTTGATCGCCGACTCGTCCACCGAGGAGTTCATCGCGCGGTCCACCCAGACCTCGGTGCGGGTCCGCTCGCCCCGGCTGCCCGAGCTCCGGTCGGTACTCGGTCAGGCCGGCCTCGCCTTCACCGACGCGGACAACGCGCTGATCGTCACCGGTGCGCCGTCCGAGCAGATCGGCGACCTGGCGGGCGCGGCGGGCATCACTCTGCACGAGCTGTCGCCACAGTCCGGATCGCTGGAGGAGGCGTTCATCCAACTCACCGGAGATTCGGTCGAGTACGGCACGTCCCGTGCGGTCTCCGGGCAGGGCGGGTTCGCGGTCCAGCCTCCGCCTCAACCGGCGGGGTTCCGACCGCCCGGCGCAATGCGGCAGCCGCCGCCCGGCGCTCTGCCGCCCCCGCAAGGACCACCGCCACCACTGCCACCCTCACCCCTGCCACCCGCACCGGAAGGCCGGTGATCGTGATGACCATGCTCAATGTCGAACGCATCAAGCTCTTCTCGACCCGGTCGCCGTACTGGTGCCTGGCGTCGATCGTGTTCGCCGGCTTCGGCTTCGCCACGCTCTTCGCCCTGGTGGACAACGGCCACGCCGCCATCCCTTATCTGATCCTGCGGGGCGTCAACCTCGGCATGAGCATCTTCATGGTGCTCGCCGCGCTGGCCATCACCACCGAGTACCGGTTCGGCACCATCCGCAACACCTTCCTGGCCACCCCTCGCCGGCCGGCGGTGCTGGCCGCGAAGACCCTGCTGCTGGCGCTGATCGGCGGGGTGACCGGGCTCGTCGTGTCGGTCGGCTGCTTCTACCTGGCCAAAGCGCTGGCCCAGGACCCGCCGCTTCCGCTGGAACTGAGCAGCGGTGACGACTGGCGCCAGGTCGCCGGTTACGGGGCGCTGTTCGCCATCGCCGGTGTCATCGCGGTGTCGGTGGGGACGATCGTGCGGCAGTCGGCCGGCGCGATCGCGATTGTGCTGCTCTGGCCGCTGCTCTTCGAGAGCCTGTTCACCCTGATCCCGACCGTGGGGCCGAAGGTCGGCCCGTGGCTGCCGTTCACCGCCGCCGACAAGTGGGTGTCGCCCACCAACAGCATCACCGACGTCTTCCAGTCCAGCTCGTCCGGTCCGACGCCGGTGCAGGGGCTGCTGGTGTTCGCCGGCGCGGCGGCGGTGCTGTGGGTGGTCGCGGTCCTGGTGCTGCAACGCAGGGACGCATGAGCAGCCTGCGGGACCGGTTCGGGTCCGCGCGCCGGCCCGAACGCACCGTGGTGCATCAGCGGCCGTCGGCCCCGAACCCGGCGCCGACGATGCCACGGCGGCGGCTGGGCAAGGTCTCCGCCGCGTTCGAGGTGGTGGAGAACGCCAGGGCACGCTGTACGCCTTCCACCGGATGTCCGGGGAGGCCGATCTGGCACTACAGGACGCCCTGGAGTCGGTGTCGGCCGCTGGGCACCGCGAGCTGGCCGACGAGATCGACGACGTGCTCGTCGGTCAGTGACGTGGTCCGCGACATGTGGACCTTCCAGATTGTGGAGGCCTACGACGAGCAGTACTGCCAGGTGTTCCGGGATGTCTCGGCGCTGGTCCGGGGCCGGCTGTCTGCAGGGCTGCCGCACATGTTCGAGGCCGAGATGAAGCACCTTGAGCAGACCGCGGGCTCGATCGATCAACCGGGCGATCAACCGGGCTATGAGCGAACGCCGGGAGAACACGGCGGTAACAGCCGCTCTCGATTCGGAATCCGGACCGTTCCGCCCGTACCCTGCCCGCATGCAGGACTCGCGGATCCGCACCGACACCACTGGTGACGGCGCGCCCGCGCACTTTCGCCGGGTGGTCAGCTTCCACCCTCGCGGGGGGCGGCTCAACGCTGTACAGCGCCGGGCCTTCGAGGCGCATGCTGACCGCTGGTACCTGGAGGCCTGCGATCTCGCGGGACCACTGGACGGACCCGGGCTGTTCGGCCGGGACGCCCCGCTGATCATGGAGATCGGCTCTGGGATGGGCGAGTCGACGGCGGCGATGGCCGCCGCGCGGCCGGAGGCGGACCTGCTGGCTATCGAAGTCTACAAACCCGGGGTTGCCCAGACGCTGCACCACCTCAACCGGAACGACGTGCACAACGTCCGGGTCGTCCGTGGCGACGGCGTGCAGGTGCTGACCGACCTGATCGCGCCCGGGTCGCTGGCCGAGCTGTGGCTGTTCTTCCCCGATCCCTGGCCGAAGACCCGGCATTTCAAACGCCGGTTGGTGACGCCGGAGTTCACGTCGCTGGTGTCGTCCAGGCTCCGTCGCGGCGGGGTCTTCCGGCTGGCCACCGACTGGGCGCCGTACGCCGAACGGATGCTGGCGGTGTGCACCGAGACCAAGGGCCTGCGAAACGCGCACCCCGGCTGGGCGCCGCGCCCGGCATTCCGGCCGCGAGCCAGGTTCGAGCGGCGCGGGCTTGCCGAGGGCCGCGAGATCTTCGACCTGGAGTTCACCCGGCGCTGATCACGAAGCTGATCAACGCCTGGCGGCCGAGCAAGTGGTGCGATCACCTGTTCGAACTCCAGGAACGATCCCGCCAACCGTGCGTCAGCGCCAACGGGATCGCATCTGGATGCGCCGAACGCACGTGCACGAAGTGGATGTCAACGCCGTCGATGGTGGTCGTGAAATGCGGCAACAGGTGCAGCCGATCGGTCAGATCGTCCAGGTCCTGCTGCGGAATTGCGATCGAGAACGGGTTGACCGCATCCATCGGCTAGCCCAGGTCGACAATTGCTGCCACCGGTCCGCCGCCGTCCGGGCCCTGATGGGCCGCCGACACGGACACGAACGCCGCAGGGTCCCCGGTCACGGCCGCCGTCACCCCACCCACACAGGCCTTGATCTGTCGGTGCCAGTGCACGTCGGAATCGTCGAGCATCGCGTTCCGGCGGCCGCGGACCTGACCGTCCTGGGACGCCTCGCACTTCAGGAACACGTTCACCAGCCGGCCGTCCAGGTCCGCGGTGCGGGGACGCTCGGGCAGGTCCAGCCCGGCGCTGCGGATCGCCGTCCAGATCCCGTCGGCGTCCAGCGCGTCCTTCATCACCGAGTGGCCGATCCGGTACCGGCCGCCGACGCCCCTGGCGTTCCCGACCACCACCACCTGCGCCTGGTCCAGCTCGACGCCGGAGGAGCACGACGCGACCGAGGAGAACAGCGAGCGGTCGAGCATGACGTCGGCGTCCGTCGGCATGGCGATCTCGCCCAGCGCCACCGCGACCCCCAGCGCCGTGCAGCCGTTGGACAGGTCCATTGACTCGTGGGTGTGCTCGGTCCAGACGGTCTTGCCGCGCGACTTGGCGTCCCGGATGGTGTGGATGGTGAGCAGGGGGGTCTTGGTCTGTACGTAGTGCACGTCGGCCGGGTCTGTGATGCCGGCCCGCTGCATGGCGACCCGCACGGCGGCTGCCACCTTGTTGATCATCGGAACCCGGCCGATCTCCTCCGGCAGCAGCGGCTCACTCATCGCGAATCCGACCGTCAGTCGCGGCTCGTCGGTCTTAAGGGCTCTATCGGCCGGAACCGTGGCGAAGACGGTGGCGTGCGGGGACAACACCCCGTCGGTTCCGCCGGACCACACGATCGGGATCTGCCGGACCTGCTCCGCCGTGCGTGATCCCTTTGCTCCGATGACCTCCCGGAAGGCGCGGTCCGCGATGATCCTGGTGTAGTCGTTCACCCCGCCGTTGCCCTCGGTCTTGCCGATGACGGCCACGATCCGATCGGCGTCGAGCACCCCGTCGTCGATCAGTTTGGTCAGCTCGCTGGCGTCGGAAACACTGTGCAGGGGGATCTTGCGGACCTCGATCGGCTCTGGCATGGCACGACGGTACCCACCCGGTGCGCCGTCGGTTGCGCAGGTCAGCAGTTGCCCACGCACGTAATTGCCCACGCACGTAAGGCTGGTGCCCGCTTTCCTCGCGACCGGCGGGGCGTGAGTTCGCTCACCCCGCGCGGCCCATTTGTTCACGAACGGCCTATTCCCACGCCATTTCTTGACTATTTCTTTACTTAATCTTCCGGTGTCCCACCGCGCCACGCCGGAGAACGAACGGAATGAAAACCCGTGACGCACCAACGGTGACCACCTCATCCGGGTCGGAGGAGCTTCCCGCAGGTGGGGCACCATCCGGCCGATTCGGCCCGGCCGTCGC
>DASQFG010000569.1:0-4119 GCA_035633315.1 Nakamurella sp.
GTCATCACCGAACGCGGTGGCCCAGGATGCGATGCCGAGGTTGGTGGTGATCGCGGTGGAGGAGCCGTTGGTGTAGCGGGTGTTGATCACTTGGAATAGGGCGGCGGCGGCGTCCGCGGGCAGGCTCAGGTAGCCCAGCTCTTGTCTCAAGTGTCTTGGCATGGTCGGGTGGGAAGGTGGATGTGGTTGATGAGTTCGTCGAGCATCTGGTGGTGTTGGGCCGCAGCAGCTACACGGTGCGGACTTACCGGCTCGGCGTGAACCACTTTCGTCGCTGGCTGAAACCGAAGGCGTTGCTCGAGGTGTCCCGCAGCGATGTGGCTGGCTACGTAGGTGCGTTCGAGGCTGGCGCGGGCGGTCGGGCACCACGGACGGTGAATCAGCGGTTGGCGGCGCTGGCCGCGTTCTACGGGTTCGTGATCGGACGCGACACCCAGCTGGGTTCGGGGCGGTGGCGGGGCGAGAAGAACCCGGTACCGACGGCAGATGATCAAGGCCTGATGCATGGCATGCCGGGCCGGGACCTCCCCCGGCGGACAGGGCTGGAGTTGCGACGCCGCGAACCTCGAGTGCTGCCGCGCGACTTGGACCCTGCGGTGGCGGAGAGGTTGGCTGTCGCACCGTCGTCAGCTCGAGACCGGGCGATCGTGACGCTGCTGTTGCGCACCGGGCAGCGGATCGGCGACTGGTCGGGTGAGCACGGCAGGCACGGCGTCTTGGGGATGCGACTTAGTGACGTGGACCGTCGCCGGCGCTCCGTCACGGTGCGGCTGAAGGGCGCCAGGGATGAGCATCGGGTGCCGGTCACCGACGACTGGTGGCCGCTGCTCGACGCTTATCTGAGGGGTGAACGCGGCTCGCCGGCCACCGATGCACTCTGGGTCGGCCGCCGTCAGGCGGCAGGGCGACCGCTGCGGTATCCGGCGTTCGAGGCGATGCTGCGCTCGACTGCGGCCGGGATGGGGGTGAAGGCGACCGCGCACATGTTTCGTCACACGGTGGCGCAGCAACTGGTCGACGTGGCCGGGCTGTCGGTGGCGCAGCAGGTCCTCGGCCACCGTCAGGTCTCGACAACCGCCGATAGCTACGCCCACGTCGACGAGCCGGCCATGCTGGCCGCGTTGAAGGAGGTGGCGAAGCGGCAGCGACGGTCGGTGCTGCACGCGGTGCAGGCGCAGCAGCGCTACGTTTTCCCCTACTCGCCGGCCACCATCGCTGCCTTGGAGGCGCTGACCGGTGGAGGTGCGCCGTGACCCGCGCTGACCAGTTGGCTGCCGCACGACGGCTACGACTGGCGCCTTTCGATGCCGGGCTGCTACTCGAGACGGCCCTGGCTGAGATCACTACCTGGCGGCTCAGCGACAAGGCACGTCGAAGCGCCCGCGCCGCGGCGCGCCGCTTCCTGGCCGAGAACGTGCCAGCGGCTCCTGGGATGACGGTGCAGGCCTGGTGGACGGGCCTGGAGGAACAGCTGCAGCAACGACATGCGGCCGACCCGGGTCGGCGTCAGGCGGCTGTGGTTCGTGCGTTGGTGATGGGCCGGATCGTCCAGCCGAGCTGGCCGTTGTTGACCACGGTCCAGGTCGAGATCTGGGTTCGCGCGCTGGCCGTCGAGGATCCGCTGTTCATCACTCAGCGGCGGCTCCACCACACCCTGGAACGCTTGGCCTGGACGACTTCGAAGGGACGCCGGCAAGGAGTCAGCGCCGGCACCCGCCTGCTGCTGGTCTGCGGCTACGACCAGGTCGAACAGATCCGGGAGGCTGATCTGGAGGCGTTGCCGCCCAAGACGGGCGGGCTGGATCTGCTGGACGCGGGCTTGTGTGAGCTCGGCGTCTTCCAGCGGTCGCCGCGGCGCGGCATCTCCCGCCGTGCCGCGGCCGGGCCCAAGACGGTGGACCAGCTGGTCGCTGCGAGCGTGCCGGAGCCGTTCCAGGCGGTCACGATCGCCTACCTGAACGCCTACCGGCAGCGGGTCAGCGCGAAGTACATCACCACTCGCAGCAAGATCAGATCGCTGGGCTACTTCTGGGAGTACATGATCACCATTCATCCGCAGGTGCGGGAGTGCCGCGGTGTGCTGCCCCATCATGCTCGCGGGTTCGTGCCGTGGGCGCTGGCCAAGGCCCGCACCATCCAACGCAGCACAGACCGCAAAGGCACCGAGGACCGCACCACCACCTACGACTGGTTCGTCGACGTCCGCGCCTTCTTCACCGACCTGTGCCATTGGGCCACCGAACCCGGCTCACCGTTGGCCGAGTACCCGCCGCCGGCGATCCCGCTGACCAGCCACGACCTGCGCAGCGGCGGCTTCGCCGCAGCGCGGGCCCGCACCACCGCCCGGATGACGACCTCGGTGATGGATCTCACCCGCGAGATCCCGAACATCCGCGCCTACGCTGTCCGCCGCTGGCACGAAGCCACCGAGGCCGCGCAGCAGCATCAAGACGACGCCAGACTGGTGCGGACAGAGCGGGATGCCTTCTGGGACTGGGCGCTGCTGGAGCTGTTGCTCACCACCGGTCTGCGGGTGGAGGAAGCCGCGCAGCTCACCACCCTGGACGTGTTGAAGCGGCAGCTGGCCGACGGCCAGATCTACTATCTGCTGCACATCAAGCCGTCCAAGTTCGACCGCGCCCGGGTCATCCCGATCGGCGACGGCCTCGGCCGGGTGATCGCGGAGATGATCAGCCACGTCAAGGCCTTCTACGGCACCGCGATGGTGCCCGCCTGCGATCGCCGCGACGCCACCAGCAAGACCGATCTGCCTCGGGCGCCGTATCTGCTGCAGGGCTTCCACCATCCCAGTGCGGTCTCCATCCAACAGATCCGCCAACGGCTGCAGCACCTGTCGGTCGCGGCCGGCGCCCGACACGCCGACGGCAGCCCGCTGCGGCTCGGCCCGCACGACTGCCGTCGGATCTTCGCCACCGAGCACCTGAACAACGACACCCCCGTGCACGTCATCGCCGCCCTGCTCGGCCACGCCGGCCTGGACACGGTGATGATCTACGCCAAGCTTTACCCCGACACCCTGGTCGAGGGCTACCGCACCGCGATGCGCGGCCTCTACAACGACACCTACCAGCCCGACCAGCTGCGCCAACCGACGGTCGAGGAGGTGGCCGCGTTCACCGCTTCATGCAACCTGCGCGACATGGGCACCCACGTCTGCGCCCTGCCCACCGGAGAACACTGCAGCCGCGGACTGGTCTGCCTCGGCTGCCACCACGCCCAACCTAAACGCAGTGCCGCCCCCACCTTCCGCCGCATGATCACCAGCCATCAGCGATCCCTCATCAAGGCCCGCGACGTCGGCGAACCGGCCGGCCAGATCGCCGCCCGCGAACTCGAGCTGCAACGGCTGCAGAGCGCTCTGCAGCGAGCCGAGGAACTCAGCAGCGACGCCGCCCGCCAGCTCGAAGACTGCGCAGTGAGCTAACTGGCCTATCCCTCGTCTGGTGCGGTGGACGACGGGATCCGCGAGAGCGCGGTGTATGTCAATGTCTTGACACTACGAAAGGGACTAGCCATGACAGTGACTGGACCAGACTTCAACGCCCTCCGCGTGCGAGATCTCGAACGGGCCGCCGACTTCTATGAGCGCTTCGCCGAGCTCCGGGCAGCCCGCCCGGCGCGGTCGTGTTCGCCACCACCCCCATCCCGTTCGCAGTTCGCAAGCCACTGCCCGGCGTCGATCTAGACGCCGCCACCCCACGACCCGGCCTCGGCATCGCGCTCTGGTTGCACGCCGACGACGCCTAAGCCCTGCACGACAAGCTGGCAGCCGTTGAACGTATCGATCGCGGCGACCCCCACCGACGAACCATTCGGCCGGATGTTCACCTTCGTGGCCCAGACGGCTACGCCGTCACCGTCCAAGACCGCGCCTAGACCTGAACCGAGGGAACTCCTTCCCGCCGTACTGCTCGTCACGCTTCTGGCGAGCAAGACGGCTCTCTCTTGAGACAAGAGCTCATCGATCGCCAGCAGTCGGGGTCCGGCGTAGAAGCGCATCATGGTGGCCCAGCGGCCCTCGAGTGCGGCTTTGTGGCAGCGGGCGGCCAGGTCGGCGGCGGTGGTGAAGTAGGCCCGGTGTCCGGCCTCGGCGGCGGC
>DASQFG010000570.1:0-6158 GCA_035633315.1 Nakamurella sp.
GATCCGAGCGGGGTCTTGGTCTATCCGGCTGTCACCGCCGCTGGCGCTGCAGCTGTCCCGGATGCGGCTGGTCAGGAATTGGGCCGCTTCCCGTGATTGGCCGAGCCCTTCTTGCGAGCCTTCTTCTTGCGCGCGCGCTTACCCATGTCGCTCTCCGTTCATCGTTCGAATGTCCCCGGGCCGGTAGCGCTGGGGCCGTCGTCAGCGCCGGACCGTCAGCACGGCCCCTCGGCGCGAGTTTCATCGTGCCACGTTCTCTGGCCGACGCCGCGATCCGCGTGCGACGAGCGGTCGCCCCGAGCGGTCGCCCCGAGCGGTCGCCCCGAGCGGTCGCCCTGCCCGCGGTGGTCACGCAGCCACCCGCCGATGATGGGATGATCTGCAAGCGCCGGTGACACCCGGTGCGGCCGGCGGTGCTCGTCACCGTCACCGCCCGCCCGGTCCGGTGCGCACACGTCCCCTCGGGATCGACGGACCCGCGTGACCCCGGTGATGTCATAGCCGGGCAAAGCGGGGACTCGGGCAGGTGTGGGGATCTGACGAATCCGACGGAGAGGAACGGCGATGGCCGAAGAGGTACGCGCGGAGATGGTGGCCAACGTCTGGAAGGTGCTGGTGGCCGAGGGTGACACCGTCGAGGACGGCGACACCCTGGTGATCCTGGAGTCGATGAAGATGGAGATACCAGTGATCGTCGAGGTGGACGGCACCGTCTCCAAGATTGCGGTCGAAGAGGGCACGGTCGTTCAGGAAGGTGACCTGATCGCGGAGATCTCCTAGGAATCCGCGGCGCTCGGCGCGGCTCAGCGGCCATCGGCGCCGGCTCAGCCGCAGCAGCCCCGCTGACCTCTACAGACCGCCAGGCAACGGCGCCGTCACGGACCGCTGCCACTCAGGCCGTGACGGACCGCATACCGCTCCCCGGTCCGCCGACGCCCGGCCTACGCCCAGATCGGGGACCCACCAGCGATGTCGACACTGTCCGACCTGCTCGCCGAACACAGCGACCTGTCCGGCTCGGCAGTGGCCCGCCTGCAGGCGGTGGTCTCCGAATGGCAGCTGCTCGCGGACCTGTCGTTCTCCGACCTGCTGCTCTGGGTGCCCACCGGCACCGGCCTGATGATGTGCGCGGCGCAGGCCAGGCCCACCACCGGGGTGACCGCCTTCGTCGACGACCGGGTGTCCGGCACCATAGAGCCGTCCGACTTCCCGCTGCTCCGGCACGCGTGGGAGGAGGAGCGGGTGATGTCCGAACCCCCGCCGCTGGACGCCCCCGGCTCGTGGATTCGCCGGGAGGTGATCCCGGTCCGGCATCTGGACGGCATCATCGCACTGATCGAGCGGGACACCAACAGCATGGTCGGCCGGGAGGCGAGCCTGCTCGAAACGGCCTATGTGGACGCCGCCGACGACCTGTTCCAGATGGTCGCCGACGGCACTTTCCCGCCGAGCGAGCACCCCGGTGAGATGCACACCGGCCCGCGCGCCGGCGACGGGCTGCTCCGCCTCGACGCGGACGGCAAGGTCGTCTACGTGAGCCCGAACGCGCTCTCGGCCTACCACCGGCTGACCTACAACGGCGAGGTGCTCGGCCAGGATCTGGCGGCGCTGACCCGACCGTTGATCGACGACCCGTTCGACGCCGCAGAGCTGGCCGCCCGCATCAACGGGGCTGTCGACGGGCGTCCGGGGTTACGCATGGAGGTGGAGGCCCGCGCCGCGACGGTGCTGTTCCGGGCGTTGCCGCTCAGGCCGCACGGCCGACCGTCGGGTGCGTTGGTGCTGGTCCGGGACGTCACCGAGGTCCGCAGGCGGGATCGGGCCCTGTTGTCCAAGGACGCGACCATCCGGGAGATCCACCACCGGGTGAAGAACAACCTGCAAACGGTCGCCGCGCTGCTGCGCATGCAGGGGCGCCGGTCGGCAGACCCGTCGGTTCGTCAGGCGCTGAGCGAGTCCATGCGGCGGGTCGCGTCCATCGCCCTGGTCCACGAGACGCTGTCCACCGCACCGGACGACCGGGTGGACCTTGATCAGATCGTGGACCGGCTGGTGCCGATGATCTCCGACGTCGCCGCCGCCGAGACCTCCGCCCGGGTCCGGCGGGTCGGTACGTTCGGCATCATGGGCGCCGAGCTGGCCACACCGTTGGTGATGGTGCTCGCCGAGATCGTGCAGAACGCCCTGCAGCACGCCTTCGGGCCGGAGACGGGGGAGGGGCAGGTCACCATCTCCGTCGACCGTTCCGCGAAGGAACTCGACATCGTGGTGTCCGACGACGGCCAGGGTCTGCCGGAGGGCTTCAGCGTGGAGAAGGCGTCCGGGCTCGGCCTGCAGATCGTGCGCACCCTGGTGGACTCGGAGCTGCTCGGATCGATCGAGATGTACCACCGGGAGGGTGAGGGGGGGACCGCGGTCAGGATCGTGGTGCCGTTGCGAGGGCGAAGCTGAGGCGGGCCGAAGCCGCCGGGCTCCGGTCGGCTGACCGGGCGCACGCTGAGCCGCTGATCTGGAATGTGGTGGCTGCCGGACGGTCCCGTTTGCTGCCCCCGATGGCCCGACCTGGCCCGGAGTCACATCAGCCTGGTCCGGGCATCCCGAACCAGGCTGATCGTGACACTGCGATCGTCGAGTTGTGCAGGCGGCGCTCCTGGGCTATCCGGGCTGGGGTATCCGGACTACAGGCTGCGGGCCCGGGCGCGGGCGCGGCGGCGCTTGAGGGACCGGCGCTCGTCCTCGCTCATTGCACCCCAGACGCCGGCGTCCTGTCCGGTCTCCAACGCCCAGGCCAGGCATTCGCTGGTAACGGGGCAACGCTGGCAGACGGCTTTGGCCTCGGCGATTTGCAGCAGGGCAGGGCCGGAGTTGCCGACGGGGAAGAAGAGCTCCGGGTCTTCGTCGCGGCAGATCGCGCGGTGACGCCAGTCCATGGGTGTGCACTCCTTGGTGCGATGCCGGAGGCATGATCCGGCTCAGTATCGGTTGTCAGTGAGGGAAGTCGGCCACGCTCGGGATGTCCGAGCCACCTTGTGAATGGTTTCACATGAGACGGTACAGTCAAGAGTTCGTCAGTCGGGGGTTACAAAGGTCACGTCGTCGTGGCTGTTCCCCCGCCCTATGATGCCTGGTCACCACGATTCAGACCAGACTCGAGGCAAAATGTCCCCGTTCGGGCAATGCATTCTGGACTCACAGTACTAATCGCAACGCGTTCGGTACAGAGACGAACTCGACCTCGGATCGGGTACCCAGGTAATCCCCATCCACCTGGAGGTCGACGGGTTCCTTGCAGCGCACGGTCACCCAGTCCACGTCCTGCGCCCTGATGATCGACGTGGAGCTCTTGGCCGCGGGGTTGGCCCGCAGGATCTCGGCCGATACGCGCAGCGCGGTCGGCACGCCCATCTTGGTCAAGGTGAAGACCCCGAGACCGCCCCACGGCGAGGTGCCTGGGTTGGTCCGCACGGGGCGCTTGCCAAAATACGTCCACGGGTCGACGTTGGAGACGAAGGCCAGGTAGGCGCCCTCGATCGGGTCCCGGCCCGGCAGTTCGACGGTCATCCGCGGGTGCTTGCGGTCGGAGCGGAAGTATCCGCTCACCGTCATCCGGAAGTGCATGAAGTTCGAGATCGGGCTGCCCGTGCGCCGGCGTCGCTCCACCGCGTGCACGGCCTCCGCGTCAAGGCCCAGCCCGGCGTTGAAAGTGAAGTAGCGATCGTCGGCCCGGCCGAGCGAGACCAGCCTGACCCGGTGCGCGGTGAGCGCCTCCAGGATCTGCTCGGTGGCCAGCGTGGGATCGGCGTCGACCCCCAGCGCGCGGGCGAACACGTTGGTCGACCCGCCCGGTACGACCGCCAGCAGCGGGGAGTCCGGCCGCACCCCGCGGTACATCAGCCCGTTGACGACCTCGTTGACCGTGCCGTCGCCGCCGTGCACCACGATCAGGTCCACGCCGCTGTCCGCCGCCGCCGCCGCCAGGTGCGCCGCGTGCCCGCGGTTCTCCGTGTGCGCGACCCGCAGTGCCAGCTCGCCGGCCAGTGCGTGCGCAAGCAGGTCGCGCCGTCGTTCGTTGGTCGACGTCGCATGAGGATTGACGATCAGCAAAGCACGCATCGTCGGGCAGCCTACGTCGATTCCGGGGCTCGCCGGGGTGCAACCGCCCCGGGTCGGACTGCCGAGTTCGTCACGACGGGCCGCGCACGGCGCGTGCGGAGAATCCGTTCGCCGCTTTCGGTCCTTCCATGGACGCGTTGAGGGCCGAAACCGGCGACTCGGCCGAGCCCGTCGCCGCACGGACGGCGGTGCGGGGCCCGTGGCGTCCGCGGCCCGCCTGCCCCAGGTCGGCACTCGGTAGCCTGGCGCGCGTGACCGTCCCCGTCGACCCACCCCCGATCACCATCCCGCCGCCCCCGCCGGTCGCCCTCGCCGGGCTGCTGGTGCTGGTGGAGGCGTTCGGTGTGCTGGTGTTGGCCGGCTTCACCGTGGTCTCCGGGCTCGCCGCGGCCGCGCCGTTCGGACAGGTCGCCGCGCAGGGCATGTACTACCTGGTCATCGCGACGCTGATCGCCGCCTGCGGCGCCGCGGTTTTGCGCGGGCGGCGCTGGGGACGCACCCCGAGCCTGCTCACCCAGATCGTGATGATTGCGATCGGGATCTGGCTGATCGCACCCAGTGGTCAGCTGATCTGGGGGATCCTGCTGATCCTCATCGGCGGCGTCACCGGTGGCCTGCTGGTCAGCCGGCCGGCCAACGAGTGGATCAACCGGTTCCCCGCGCCGTTCGCTCCAGAGCCGGACGGGTGAGCCGGAAGACCGTCCAGCCGTCCATCGCGATGGCGCCGAGCGCCTTGTAGAACTCGATCGACGGGGTGTTCCAGTTGAGCACCGACCACTCGACCCTGGCGAACCCGCCCTCGGCGGCGATCTCGGACAGCGCGACCAGCAGCGCCTTGCCCAAGCCGGATCCGCGCTGATCGGGCCGGACATACAGGTCCTCGAGGTAGATGCCGTGCACGCCTTCCCAGGTCGAGAAGTTCAGGAAGTACAGCGCGTAGCCGACGATGCCGTGCTCCTCCTCGCCCGCATTCTGGGTGGCGACCAGCCCGAACAGTGCCGGCTGGGGACCGAAGATCGCGGCGCGCAACTGCTCCTGCGTCAGGTGGCATTCCTCGCGGAGCCGCTCGTACTCGGCGAGGTCGTAGACCAGCTGCGTGACGGCCGGGACGTCGGCCGGCGTGATCGGCCTGATGCGGGGGTCAGCCATGCCCCGGCTCGAGGTTCTCGGCGGCGCCGGACGGGACGGTCCGATGCTGGCCGGTGGCCGTCGATGACGACGGCTTCAGGGCCGGAGGTTTGAACGGGACAACGTTGGCGTGCTCGATGCACGGCTTTTCGTGATACGTGCCCAGCACGGTGATCGCGGCCGGGTTCATCAGGATCAGCCCGCCGGCGGCGATCGGCAGCCCCACCCAGCGCACGGCCAGCGCCCGGGACATATGGCCGTGACCGACCAGCGCGACGTCACCGTGCTCAAGCGCGACCCTGGCCCGGCTGAGCACCCGGTCGGCGCGGGCAGCGACCTCCTCCGGGCTCTCCCCGCCCGGGGCGCCCTGGGTGAAGACCGACCAGCTGGGGTTGCCGACCCTGATCTGCTTGCTGGTGATTCCCTCGTACTCGCCGTACGACCATTCGGCGAGGTCGTCCACGATCCCGTCGATCTGCAGTCCGGCCAGCGTCGCCGTCCGCTGCGCGCGCAGCCGCGGGCTGCTCCACACCGTCATCTGGTCCAGTCCCAAGCCCCAGAGCAGGCTGGGGATCGTCATGGCCTGATGGACGCCCTCGTCGGTCAGGTCGATGTCGGTCGTCGACGTGTGCTGGCCGGAGGCGCTCCACTCCGTCTGCCCATGCCTGATCAGCGCGATCCTGTGCTGGTACATCGGGTTTCCACCTCTGCAGTTTTCTCCGGCAGCGACTGTCCGGTTGGCTGGCTCGATCGGGCTCGATCGGTCGGGTTGTCCGGCGCGTGGCCGGCCGTCAGCTCAGTTCGGCCACGTACTTGCGGCACACGTCCCAGCTCGGCAGCAGCCCCGACTCGGCAGCCTGGGCAAGCGTGGGGGCGGTCCGGTCCTTGTCCGACAGGATGAAGTCGATCCCGCCCGG
>DASQFG010000571.1:0-3805 GCA_035633315.1 Nakamurella sp.
GTGGTCTCGGTGCTCTCGGGGAACCGCAACTTCGAGGGCCGGATCAACCCGGACGTCAAGATGAACTACCTGGCCTCTCCCCCGCTGGTGATCGCCTATGCACTGGCCGGAACGATGGACTTCGATTTCGACACCCAGCCGTTGGGCTCTGACACTGACGGCACCGACGTCTTTTTGAAGGACATCTGGCCGAACCTGCAGGAGATCCAGGAGACGATGGCCTCCTCGATCAACAAGGAGATGTTCGCGTCGAGCTACGCCGACGTCTTCGACGGCGGCGAGCGGTGGAAGTCACTGCCCACCCCGCAGGGCAAGACCTTCGAATGGGACCCGGAATCCACGTACGTGCGCAAGCCCCCTTACTTCGACGGAATGCCGGCGGCGCCTTCACCGGTCACCGACATCTCCGGCGCCAGGGTGCTCGCCAAGCTCGGCGATTCGGTCACTACGGACCACATCTCGCCCGCCGGCGCGATCAAGGCCGACACCCCCGCCGGCCAGTACCTGACCGAGCACGGCATCGTGCGCAAGGACTTCAACTCCTACGGGTCACGGCGCGGCAATCACGAGGTGATGATCCGAGGCACCTTCGCCAACATCCGGCTGCGGAACCAGCTGCTGGATGACGTTCAGGGCGGCTACACCCGCGACTTCACCCAGGGCGAAGGATCCGCAGCTCCCCAATCATTCATTTACGATGCCGCGCAGAACTATGCCGCGCAAGGCATTCCACTGGTGGTGTTGGGTGGCAAGGAATATGGCTCCGGGTCGTCGCGGGACTGGGCGGCCAAGGGCACCGCACTGCTCGGCGTCCGGGCGGTGATCGTCGAGTCGTTCGAACGGATTCACCGCTCCAACCTGATCGGAATGGGTGTCATCCCGTTGCAGTTCCCGCCGGGAGAAACGGTGAGGACCCTGGCGCTCAACGGCGACGAGACCTTCGACATCTCCGGGATCACCGATCTGAACGAAGGTCGGACCCCGCGCACCGTGAAGGTCACGGCCACCAAGCAGTCCGGCGCGGTGGTGGAGTTCGACGCGGTGGTGCGGATCGACACCCCCGGCGAGGCGGACTACTTCCGCAACGGCGGGATCATGCAGTACGTGCTGCGCAGCCTGCTGGCAGCGGGCGGCTGACCCGGCCGGATTTCATGCCACGCGTCAGCGTCGATCACCTGCAGGCGCGACGCCGGCAGATCCTGGACGGTTCCCGTGCCGCGTTCGCGCGGCACGGGTACGAAGGGGCGACCGTCCGGATCCTGGAACAGGAGATCGGGCTGAGCCGCGGCGCCATCTTCCACCACTACGCCGACAAGGACGCGCTGTTCCTGGCGCTGGCGGTGCAGGACGCCGACACCATCGTGCACACGGTCGCCGAGCACGGCCTGGTCCAGGTGATGCGGGAGATGGTCGGTGCGCCCGATCCCGGGCGGCTCGGTGTGCAACTCGAGGTCGCCCGCCGGGTCCGGACGGACGCCGGCTTCAGGGCCGCATGGGCGCCGTACTCCGCGCGGATCCACCAGGCCACCCTGGATCGGCTGGATCGGCAACGGGCCACCGGGTCGCTGCGCGCCGACGTCGACGTCGAGCAGCTGGCCGGCTATCTGGAACTGGTCTGGGAAGGGCTGATCGCCCACCTCGCGGCCGGTCTGCCGACGGACCAACTGGACGACGTGCTGGACGTGGTGGAGGGTGCCGTGCGGCTGAGGTGAATGGCTCGGGCCACGTGGGTGAGCGAAACCACCTGCGCGCGAACCGGTTCGGGGCCGGATTCAGGTCCGCGCCATCGCCCGGATCAGGCCGATCTGTGCGGAGCGCTCTGCGGCCAATTGTTCCGTCGGTGAGTTGGTCTGAGTGTCGTTCATCAGCGCGGTGATCGCCCGCACCGCTTCCGGCGGGCTCTCCAGGAGCGCCGCGGTCAGGTCGGCGACGGCGGCGTCCAGCTCGTCGACGGGTACGCAGGCCAGCGCGAGCCCGATCCGCACCGCCTCATCGGCACTGACATGGCGGCCCGTCGCGCAGATCTCCAGGGCGCGTTGATACCCCACCGACCTGACCAACCGGGCCGTTCCACCGAGGTCGGGGACGAGGCCCAGGCTGACCTCGGCCATCCGGAACTGCGCGTCCTTGGCGACCACGATCAGGTCGCAAGCCAGGGCGAGCTGGAATCCAGCACCGATGGCATGCCCGGACACCGCGGCGATCGAGACGAAACGCGGGTCGGCGAGCCAGCTGAACCCCTGCTGGAAGCCGGCGATGATCTCGTCCGCGGCCGCAGTCGGCGCGAGCGCCAGCCTGCCCAGCAGGGCGGTCGGTGAACGATCGAACGCAGAGCGATCCAGGCCAGCCGAGAACGACGCTCCCTCGCCGCTGACGATCACCACCCGGACCTCGCCGGGAAGGCGAGACCCTAAATGCGCCAGCGCTTCCCAGGTCTCTGGCAGCTGGGCATTGTGCACCTGCGGGCGGTTGAGGGTGACCGTGGCCACCGGCCCGTCCACCCGCAGCGCAACATGACCACGATCCAGCAGGTCGTGATCGAAAGTGCGGTCGATTCCTGGTTCGGCGGACGATGGCGTCGTGTTCGCGATCACTTCTTCTTGGTGCGGGTGGCCCCGCCTCGTCCGCGGAGCGGCACCTCGGCATCGAGCAGCAGACGATGCACGAACCCGTAGGAGCGGCCGGTTCCCTCGGCCAGCGCGCGAATGCTCTGCCCCTTCTCGTATTTCTTCCTGAGATCGGCGGCGAGCTTGTCGCGGGCAGCGCCGGTGATCCGGGCACCCTTCTTGATGGTGATCGTCTTGGCGCTCTTCGATGTCGTTTTGGTCTCTGTGGCCACGGCGCCACCCCTTTGTAGGATGCCTCGTCGCATCAACGGTTGTTGGGTTCGGAGTCCATGATCGAACACATCGGGCAGGTCCGCCACCGGTAACGAGGCATTTGTCCGGCTGCGGGGCCAACCGGGTCAGGCCAGCTCGACCAGGTCCAGGTAGTCCGCCGACCAGTGATCTTCGGTGCCGTCCGGCAGCAGGATCACCCGCTCCGGATGCAGCGCGGTCACCGCTCCCGGATCGTGGGTGACCAGGACGACGGCCCCTGCGTAGCGCCGCAGCGCGTCCAGCACCTGCTCGCGGCTGGCCGGATCCAGGTTGTTGGTGGGTTCGTCCAGCAGCAGCACGTTGGCGGCGGAGGAGACCAGCCCGGCCAGCGCCAACCGGGTCTTCTCGCCACCGGACAGCGTGCCGGCCCGCTGATCGAGTTGCTCCCCGGAGAACAGGAAGGCGCCGAGCAGGTTCCGCAGCTCCTGAGCACCGGCATCGGGTGCGGCCCGTCGGGTGTTCTCCCAGACCGTGGATTCCGGGTCGATCGTTTCGTGTTCCTGGGCGTAGTAACCGAGCCGAAGCCCGTGCCCGGCCAGCACTTCTCCGGTGTCCGCGGCTTCGAAGCCGCCCAGCAGCTTCAGCAGCGTCGTCTTGCCCGCGCCGTTCAGCCCGAGCACGACCACTCGGCTGCCCCGGTCGATGGCCAGATCCACCCCCGTGAAGATCTCCAGCGACCCGTACGACTTGGACAGGTTGGTCGCGGTGAGCGGGGTCCGCCCGCAGGGCGCCGGCTGCGGGAAGCGGATCTTGGCCACCCGGTCCGCCACCCGCACCTCGTCGAGACCGGCGACGAGCTTCTCGGCACGACGCACCATCTGATGCGCCGCCGCGGCCTTGGTGGCCTTGGCGCCGAGCTTGGCCGCCTGCGCCAGCAACGCCGATGCTTTCTTCTCGGCATTGGCCCGCTCCCGCCGCCGCCGCTG
>DASQFG010000572.1:0-2235 GCA_035633315.1 Nakamurella sp.
GTCGGGCCGTGAGCACGTGCGTGCCCGACCTGGTGGGCACCAGGTCCGCCCCTGACTTCCTGGAGTTTCGAGCATGGTCACCGAGTGGATCCTGCTCGGCGTCGGGCTGATCCTGATCGCCGGCACCGCTCTGTACGTCGCCGCCGAGTTCAGCCTGGTCACCGTCGACCGGGCTCGGGTGGTCAAGCAGGCCGCGGAGGGCGACGGGCGCGCCCGCTCGCTGCTGATCGGGCTGAAGTCCCTGTCCACCCAACTGTCCGGTGCACAGGTGGGCATCACCGTCACCACCCTGGCATTGGGATTCGTGATGGAGCCGTCACTGGCAGGCCTGCTGGCCGCGCCGCTGGAGGCAGTCGGGCTGCCCGAGGGCGCGGCTCGGTCCACCGGGGTGATCGTCGCGCTGGTGGTCGCGACCGTGCTGTCCATGGTGTTCGGCGAGCTGGTGCCCAAGAGCATCGCGATCGCCGAGCCGATGACAACCGCGAAGGCGGTGATCACTCCCACCAGGATCTCCACGATGATCTTCACCCCGTTGATCGTGGTGCTGAACGGCGCCGCCAACGGGGTGCTCCGGATGATCGGCATCGAACCGCAGGAGGAGCTCCGCTCGGCACGGTCGGCGGTAGAACTGGACTCCCTGGTCCGACGCTCGGCCGCGCAAGGGACCTTGGAGGCTCCGACCGCCGGACTGCTGGCCAGGTCGATCGCGTTCTCGGGCAAGACGGCCGACGACGTGCTGACTCCGCGGGTGCAGGTGCGGTTCGTCAAAGCGAGCCAGCCGGCGGACGCCGTCATCGCAGCGGCCGTCCAGACCGGTCACTCCCGCTTCCCGGTGTCCGGGGAGGACTCCGACGACGTGGTCGGCCTGGTGCACCTCAAGCGAGCCGTCGCCATCCTGCCCGAGGAAAGGTCAGCGGTGACGGTGGAGCAGCTGATGGCGCCGGTGCCGATCGTCCCCGGCTCCATGCCGCTGGACGACCTGTTGGACCTGCTCCGGGAGCAGAGCCTGCAGCTGGCGGTGGTCGCCGACGAGTACGGCGGCACCGCCGGGATCCTCACCCTCGAGGACGTGGTCGAGGAACTCGTCGGGGAGATCAGGGACGAACACGACCCGGCGGCGGTGCGGGCCGAACGGCGCTCCGACGCCACCTGGCTGCTGCCAGGGACGCTCCGGCCCGACGAGATCGCCGAGTTGACCGGGGTCCGGCTGCCCGACTCGAACGCCTACGAAACGGTTGCCGGGCTGCTGATCTCGCGGCTCGGCCGGATGCCGGAGATCCACGACACCGTCGAGGTGACCGCCACCATGGAGGCCGCGGCCGAACTGGGGATCCGGCAGGGTCAGGCGGGCGCCCACCCCGACGACCAACCGATCCCGCGCGAGGAGAACGACGACGTGCCGCGGGCGGTGGTCGTCCGGCTCACCGTGCACAAGCGCGAACGCCGGCGGATCGAGACCGTGCTGATGTCCGCGGTCGGCCTTGCCGACGAGTGGGACGAGCGCGACCGGGACGATCACGACGACCGATCGGACCCGCACCGGTCGGATCGGCGCCGATCGGATCAGCACAGGTCGGATCAGCACAGGTCGGATCAGAATCGATCGGATCAGGAACGTGGCGGTGAGCGCCGATGACCGGCACCTGGTTGCTGCTGGGCCTGGTGGTGCTGCTGCTCGCGGTCAGCGCGTTCTTCGTCGCCGCGGAGTTCTCGCTGATCGCGGCCCGCCGCAGCGTCATCGAACCGATGGCGGTGACCAGCTCACGAGCTCGCTCGACCATCAAGGCGATGGAAGAGGTCTCGCTGATGATGGCCTGTGCGCAGCTGGGCATCACGCTGTGCGCGGTGCTGCTGGGCGCGGTCGGCGAGCCGGCCGTCGCCACCCTGCTGGAGCCGGTGTTCGAGGCGGTCGGCGTGCCGGAATCCTGGCTGCACCCGGTGTCCCTGACCATCGCGCTGCTGCTGGTGGTGTCCGCGCACGTGGCGCTCGGCGAGATGGTGCCCAAGAACATCGCGATCGCCGGGCCGGAGCGCACGGCCATCGCGCTGGCTCCGATCCTGCGGGGCATCGCGTCGGCGATCGGACCGGTGATCCGGTTGCTGAACCACTGGTCCAACGCGGTCGTCCGGGCCACCGGCCGGGAACCCAAGGACGAGGTCGCGTCGGCGTTCACCCGGGAGGAGGTCGGTGACCTGGTGTCGCAGTCGCTGGCCGAAGGCGTGCTGGACGCCGAC
>DASQFG010000573.1:0-15787 GCA_035633315.1 Nakamurella sp.
CGCAGCACCGCCAGCAGTTCGATGCGAGCGGGCGCATCCAGGAACGCACTCGGCTCGTCCAGCAGCAGCAGCGCGGGTTCCTGGGCCAGCGCCCTGGCGATCATCACCCGCTGCCGCTGACCGTCGGACATCCGGGCCAGCAGCACCTCGACCAGGTCCTCAGCATGCACCGCCGCGAGCGCATCGTTGACCGCCTGCTGGTCGACCGGTCGTAGCGTGCCGCTGCGCCTCTGGTGCGGGAATCGGCCCAGGGCAACGACATCCCCGCCGCGCAGCAAGCCAGGGTCGAACCGCTCGGTGAGCACCACCGCCAGCCTGGCCGCCCTGGCCCGTGGGTCGAGTCCGGCGAGCGAATCCCCGGCGAGGGTGACGGCGCCGGCCAGCGAGCGCTGCAGCCCGGCGATCGACCGGAGCAGCGTCGATTTCCCAGAACCGTTGGGGCCCAACAGCACGGTGACCCGACCGGCGGCGGCGCGCAGGGCCAGCCCGGCCAGGATGATCGTGTCCGGCCGCCGCCAGCCACCCTGATATCCGACCGAAAGCCCTTCCAGCACAAGGTCCGCGGCACCGGGGCCACTCCCGCCGGGGCCACTCCCCCCGGGGCCACTCCCCCCGAGATCCTCACCGCCCGGATCGCCGTGATCAGTGGTCGACGTCATGCCGCTCCCGCCGCCAGCGTGCGGCTGCGCAGCAGCGCGATGATCACGATCGGCGCCCCGATGGCGGCCGTCACCACATTGAGTGGCAGCACCCCGTCGCTGCCGGGCAGTTGCGCGAGCACGGCACACAGCTGGCACACCACGGTGCCCATCAGTACCGCGGCGGGCACCAGCAGCCGATGATCGGCCCTGCCCAGGGCTAGCCGGGTGAGATGTGGGATCGCGATGCCCAGGAACGCGATCGGGC
This sequence comes from Nakamurella sp., assembly GCA_035633315.1. Taxonomy (GTDB): domain Bacteria; phylum Actinomycetota; class Actinomycetes; order Mycobacteriales; family Nakamurellaceae; genus Nakamurella. The sequence goes on from DASQFG010000573.1 coordinate 907, forward strand.
CGCAAAAGGCCGTCACGGCGCCGGCGATCACGGCGGTGGCGACGATCGCGACAGTGCGGATACGTCGCACTCCGACGCCCATGGACGCCGCGTAGGTCTCTCCCAGCAGCAGCGCATTCAGCGACGGCGACAACCACCCGGCCATCAGCACACCCACCAGGACGGCCGGTGCCAGGAACATCAGGTCCTGCCAGCTGGTGCCGCCGACCGAGCCGAGCCCCCACAACACGAACTTCTGGATTCGGGCGGGGTCGGAGAAGGCCAGCAGGAGCGAGACGACGGCGCCGCTGGCCGCTCCGATCATCACGCCGATGATCAACAGGGCGACCACCGAGCGCACCCAGCGGCCGAGCACCAGCACCAACGCCAGCACCGCGAGCGCTCCCAATCCCGCCGCGACGACCGTGCGGAACCGGCCGCTGACGCCCAGACCGGCCACGAAAGCACCGGCCCCGGTGCCGGTGCCGAGCACCGACAGCGCGACCCCGAGCCCGGCGCCCGAGGACACTCCGAGGATGTACGGATCTGCCAGCGGGTTCGCGAACAGGGTCTGCATCAGCAACCCCGCCACCGCTAGTCCGGCACCCGCAAGGATCGCGGTGACCGCACGCGGGAGCCGGACCTGTTCCAGCAGCACGGTCCAGGTGGGATCGCCGGCATCACCTGTCGTCAGGTAGCGCACCGTTGCCGACGGCGGAATCGACACCGATCCCACGCCGATCGCCAGTACCGCCGAGAGCAGCGTCAACACCGCCAGTCCGGCCAGCACCAAGGTCGATCGCTGCATCCTCATCGCGTCGGCGTCACCGTCGTTGCCCGACCCGGCCGAGTCGGCTCGGTGGAAGTCGGCTCGGTGGAAGTCGGCTCGGTGGAAACAGTCCGGGCGGCCGGTACAGGCCGTACTGTCGGCAACGTCCGCACCGTCAGGACAGCTGCAGGTAGAACGCGAAATCGTGGCCGGGCATCAGGTCCGGGTGCATGATCGCGACCAGGTCACCCAGCACCAGGTCGGGTCGCGCGATGCCGAGTTCGTAGTAGTTGTTGCCACCCTCCGCGGTCACGTCCTTCGCCGCGTTCCACACGTTGCCCGACTGGAATGCGGCGAATTCGGAGAACCGGGGTTCTTCCGCCAGCGCCTCGGCCTTGGTCGTCCAGGTCGTGCTGGCCAGCCACACCGGAGCCTTGCCGGCCTTGGCCAGCACCGACTCCAGGTCGGTGCTCACCGATCCGGTCGACGGATCGTCGGCCCAGGCAGTCGTGCCACCGGCGTCGGCGATCAGGTGGGAGTTGAACGACTGGCCACCCGGGACGTACCACGTGCCCTGGTAGGGCTGGCCGGGCACCACCTGCACCGGATCGGCGGACACCACCTTGTCGGCCAGCGCCGTGTAACTCTCGTCCACCGCGTCGAAGTAATCCGCCGCCTGCGCCTCCGTGCCGGTCAGTGCCGCGAAGTACTTGATCCACTCCGCGCGACCCAGGGGGTCGTTCTCCAGCCATTCCGCGTCGGCCAGCACCGGGATGCCTGCGGCCGAGATCACCGCGTAGGCCGGATCGTCGGTGCCCGCGGTGATCACCACATCGGGTTTGCCGGCCACCACGGCCTCGGCGTCGACGGTGCCGGCGGCGGCGTACTCGACAACGCCGGGCTCGGCGACCCGATCGAGCACCTCCTTCTCGGAGATCAGCGACTTGGACGCCACACCGGTGAGCACCTCCAGCCGGTCGAGCGCGACCAGGTTGGGCAGGTGGGTGGTCGATCCGGAATACAGCGAGCTGACCGGGGTGCTGACCACCGTGGCGCCGGCCAGGTCACCGGTCAGCGGCGGGGTCGGCGCACCGCACTTGACCAGCACATACGACTCCGGTGATCCGCCCTGGGTGGGCTGAACCACGGTGAGTACCTGGTAGGACTTGTCGTACTCCACGGTGAAATTGGTGGCGTAGTCGATCTGGGATTTCACCGGGAAGTAGTCGGCGGCGGGATCGAAATTCGTGATGCAGCCGTTGGCATCCAACCCCGCGGCGGCGTTGAGTTCGGAAGCGGGCGTCGATGCGGCCGCGCCGTCGCCGGCAGGGCTGGACGTGGAGGACGCGCGCGTGGACGTACCTGACGAGGCGGAGTTGCCGCAGCCGGCAAGCACGGTGGCGATCACTGTGATCAGCGCGATCGGCACCGCCATGGCGGCGACACGGCGATGGTGGGGACGGGGGCGGTTCATCTGAGCTCCCTGACGGGCCGAGCGGTGGCGGGTCCGGAGCCAGCGGCACGGGCCTGCGGGGCCCGATCGCGCGCGACCGTCCCTCGCGGTCCCGAACGCCGTGGACCGGTGGCCCACGCAGCGATGGCAGGTCTTCGGACTCTCGGGCACCGCCGGCGCAACCGGGATCTCCGGGTGCGCCGGTGTTCTACTGGCCATCGCTTCCCAGATGCAGCTGCATCCAGTGCTTGACCCCGCCAGGTGCTGGCGAGGTGATGGCGGTCGTTCCCGATCACCGCTGCGGGGCAGTCCCGGATTCGCACCGGGTTCCCTGTTGTCCCACGGACCCCCGCCGGCGAGCTCTCGACGAGCACGCTGCTGCGGTGGCCGCGGACCATCAGCCGTCCCGGAGGTTACTCCTGCGCCGGGGCGGGTCGGCACCGCCGGATGGATCGCCGGGGAGCCGCTGTCGCCGATTGCGGCCGCGGTCGGCGCCGACGAGAGGTTCGACAAGTCTGGGCCATCGCCCCGCGAACTCCTGCAGCTGACCCCGACCAGCGCCGCCGTCGCCGGCTGGTATGGGCGGCCGAGTGGCCCGATCGGTTTCGCCCCTACGGGAGCAGGCCCGGCGATCTGCGGTTCATCACGACCGATCAGGGCGTCGTCGTTGTCAGCGGTGCGGCCCGCCGCGCCACCGGCCGGCAGCGGCCGTCCACCAGCTCCAGCACCACGTCGCCGAGGACGGCGTCCGACGCCCGATGAGTGACCAGCAGGACGCTGCGCTCCGTGCTCGGCCGCATGATCAAGTCGGTGACGGCGTCGGCGGTGGCCGGGTCGAGGTGTGCGGCGGGCTCATCCGCCAGCAGCACCGGGCGATCGGCCAGCACCGCGCGGGCCAGCGCCACGCGCTGCCGTTCGCCACCCGACACCGCCTGACCGTGCTCGCCGACGCGGGTCTCCAGCCCGTCGGGCAGCGAGTCGAGCCAATCTCCCGCCCCGACGGCCCGGAGCGCCTGCGCCACTTCCTGATCACTCGCGCCGGAACGGGCCAGCCGGACGTTCTCGGCCAGTGAGGAGTCGAACAGGTAGGCCCGCTGGTCACACCAACCGAACAGACCGCGCACCGCTTCGGCGTCCAGCTCGGCGACGTCGACCCCGTCCACGGTGATGGTGCCGGCGGTCGGCGTCAGAAACCCGAGAAGCACTGCCAGCAGGGTGCTCTTGCCCGATCCGGACTCCCCCAGCAGCACCGTCCGCCGGCCCGGAACGAGGACGAGATCGACGTCGGTCAGCGCGTCCCGCTGGGCTCCCGGCCAGCGGGCGCAGACGCCGCGGACCGCGATCACTGGCCCGCCGGGATCCTGCGGAAGTGGCAGCGGATCGAGCGGCTCCGGCGCCGTCGCCGGCTGGGCGTCCAGTACGGCGAACAACCGCCCGGTCGACGCCGCGGAGCGGCGCAACGTGGAGGCCGCGAAACCCACTGCCTGCACGACATCGGTCAGCGCCAGCGGGGTCAGCACGATCACCGCCAGCAGCACCGGGTCCAGGTCGGCGTCGACCACCGCAGGGACCCCCCACCGGGCGGCGAGCCACACCGCCGCGCCCATCGAGAGCACGGCGAGCCCGGTGGCCAGACCCGCGGCGCGGGCGGTGGACACCGTCACCCGTTGATGCTCGTTCTCGATGGCGTCGAGTTCGGCCATCCGCCCGTCCAGCGCCCCGAGCACGGTGAGCTCCGGCAGATCGTCGAGGATCTCGTTCACCAGCCGGGCCCGCTGGGCGCGCTGCCGCACCACCTGCCGTTCCGTCCGCGCGGTCCACCGCGCGGTCATCAGCGGCGCCACGACGCACGCGACCACCAGGCCCGCGGCCAGCGCGGCGCCCGCCGCGGGCAGGATCAACACCGCGAGCACGACCGTGCCGCCGCCCACCAGCACCGCTCCGGCCAGCGGCAGCAGGCCGCGCAGGAACGCGTCGCCGGCGTCGTCGACGTCGTCCACCATCCGGGAGAGCAGATCGCCGCGCCGCCACAGCGGCAGGCCGGCCGGGGCCAGCACGGCCAGGTGCGCGACGAGTCGCTCACGCATCCTGCCCAGCACCCGGAACGCCGCGTCGTGCGAAACCAACCGCTCCAGGTAGCGCAGCACACCGCGGCCGATGCCGAAGGTGCGGACCGCGACAACGGCGACCATCAGGTACAGCACCGGCGGCTGCTGGGCCGCCCTGGCGATCAGCCAGGCCGAGGTGGCCATCAGGGCGACAGCGCACCCGGAGGCCAGGCCGCCGAGGATCGCCGCGCCCAGCAGCCGACCCCGTACCCCGCGTGCCTGGCCGATCAGCCTGACCAGCGGTGACCGGTAGGGCTGCGGAGGTCGAGGCCAGGGTGCGGGCACGGTGTCCGCGGTGGCTGTGTCCGCGGTGGCTGTGTCCGCGGTGGCTTCGGTCACCATGGCCCCACCGCGGTCAGCGCGTCGGGGTTGTCCTGCGGCAGGGTCACCGGCGCGTCGGAGTCCAGCTCGATCACCTGATCGGCAATCGCCATCGGCGCGCTCCGGTGGGTCACCAGAACGACGGTCCGGCCGGCGGCGCTACGGGCGATGCCGTCCAGCACGCGTCGCTCGGTGTCGGCGTCCAGCGAGGCCGTGGGCTCGTCGAGCAACAGGACCGACGACGGCCGCGCGAGCGCACGGGCCAGCGACAGCCGCTGACGTTGGCCCTGGCTGATGCCGGACCCGCCCTCGCCGAGAGCGCTGTTCCACCCCTGGGGCAGGGCGTCGACGAAACCGTCGGCGTCTGCCCAGGCCAGGGCGGCACGCAGGGTCGCGTCATCGACCCCGTCATTCCCGAGCGCAAGGTTGTCCCGGATGGAGCCGGCCTGCAGCGCCGCGCCCTGCCCCGCCCAGGACAATCGGGAACGCCACGCTCCGGGATCGACGTCGGCCAGATCGACGTCGGTGCCGAGAGTCCCGCAGTCGAGCGGTTCGCTGCCGCCGCGGTCGCCGGCCGCGGGCGAATCGGCGCCAGTGGCCGACCCCGCCGAGGTGTCCACGGACTCGGCCTCGCCCGCCGACGGCGTCGCCCGACCGTTCACCCGGCTCCCGCCCGCCGCGCCTTCCACGAGGACGCGCCCGGTGTCCGGACCCAGCATCCCGGCGAGCAGGTGCAACAACGTGGTCTTGCCGATCCCGCTTCGCCCGACGATGACGGTGATCCGGCCGGCCGGGACCCGCAACGTCAGCGGCCCCACCGCACCCCGCTCCCCCGGCGTCCCGATGATCACGCCCTCCAGCCGCAGACCGGGCACCGCGGGCAGGTCGGTTCGCGTTCCGGGTGGCGCGACCGGGGTTTCGAGCACTTCCAGCACCTTGGCGGTAGCCGCGACCCCGTCCGCTGCGGCGTGGAACTGGGTGCCGAGCTGGCGCAGCGGCAGGTAGGCCTCCGGCGCGAGGATCAGCACGGCCAACCCGACCTGCAGCGTCATGTCGCCGTAGACGAGTCGAAGCCCGATCGCGACAGCCACCAGTGCGACGGACAGCGACGCCAGCAACTCCAGCACCATGGAGGACAGGAACGCGACCCGCAGCGTCACCATCGATGTCTTCCGGTAGTCCTCCGTCACCCGCCGCACCGAGGCGGCCTGCGCCTTCGCCCGACCGAACACCTTCAGGGTCGGCAGGCCGGTGATCACGTCGGCGAAATGCCCGGCGAGCCGGGACAGCGAATCCCATTTGGCCTTGGTCTGCCGGTCGGTGTACCAGCCGACCAGCGCCATGAACAGCGGGATCAGCGGCAGGGTGAGCGCCACGATGATGGCGCTGGTCAGGTCGGCGGTGAACAGGTAACCGAGCATGATCAACGGGATCAGCACGGACAGCACCAGTTGCGGCAGGTAGCGCGCGACGTAGTCGTGCAGCGAATCGACCCCGGTGGTGGCCAGCACCGACAGCTCCCCGGAGTTCTCCCCCGACCGCCACCGCGGGCCGAGGGTCGCCGCCTTGCGCAACAGGTCGCGGCGCAGGCCCGCGGTGACCGAGACCGCGCTGCGTTTGGCGATCTCCTCCGACGCCCAGGCCAGGCCGGCGCGCACCGCGATGACCACGGCCAGCGCGATCAGCCGATCGGCGACGTCCGGCAACCCGGCCCCGTCGATGATCACGTCGGCCAGGATGCCGGCCAGCAGCACGGCCTGGGTGATCACCGCAATCGCACTGAGCACCGCAAGCCCGACAGAGACCACCAGCAGCGTGCGCACACCTGCGGCGTACCGCAGCAACCGGGGGTCTAGTGGTCTCACCGGTCCAGTGTCACAGAACGGCCCGACAGCGCCGGTGCAACCAGCGCGCTCATGCTTGCCGAGCGGTCACCGTCCAGGTGATCGGGAGCGTGATCGGGAGGGCCGTCACCAGCGTCACGAGGAGGCGGGGGTATCGGGTCCGCCCGAATACGCGGGCAGCTCGGTGGGCGACGGCGGGATGTTCTTGACGGAGATCCGCTTGCGGAACACCCAGTAGCTCCAGGCCTGGTAGGCCAGGATGACCGGCACGAAGGCCAGCGCCACCCAACTCATCAGGGTCAGGGTGTACGGCGTCGATGCGGCGTTCTCGATGTTCAGCGAGAACAGCGGATCGGTGGTGGAGGGCAGCACGTCCGGGTACAGCGAGCAGAACCACCCGATCACCAGCGCCGCTGTGGACACGGCCGACAGCACGAACGCCCAGCCGTCCCGGCCGACCCTGGTCAGCCCGTATGCGGCCAACAGCGCAACCACGGCGACCGCGCCGACAATCATCGAGAGCGTCGTACCGCGGATGAACTGCTGCCAGATCACCGCGATCGCCATGGCGAGCACCGCGAAAGGACCGACCGTGGTGGCGAACTTGCGCGCCCGGCCGCGGACCTCCTCGGTGGTTTTCAGGGCCAGGTAGACGGCGCCGTGGGTGAGGAACAGCAGCAGCGTGGTGATGCCCATGATCAGCGCGAACGGGTTGAGCAGGGTGAAGAAGTTGCCGGTGAACTCATGCGCGGCGTCGATCGGCACCCCGCGGACCACGTTCCCGAACGCCACCCCCCACAGCAGCGCCAGCAGCCATGAGGTGATCAGGATCGACCAGTCCCAGCGCACCCGCCACAGATCCGAATGGCCCTTGCCGCGGTATTCGAACGCCACCCCGCGGACGATCAGGCACACCAGGATCAGCAGCAGCGCCAGGTAGAAACCGGAGAACATCGTTGCGTACCACTCCGGGAAGGCCGCAAAGGTGGCCCCGCCGGCGGTCAGCAGCCAGACCTCGTTGGCGTCCCACACCGGGCCGATGGTGTTGATCAGCACCCGGCGGCCCTTCTCGCCCTTGCCGACGATCCGGAGCAGCGCACCGACGCCGAAGTCGAATCCCTCCAGCACGAAGTAGCCGATCCACAGCACGGCGATCAGCAGGAACCAGAGAACGTTCAGGGACACGGAGGATGCCTCCTCGTAACGGCTGGGCGCCGTCGTCGGCGTCAGCGGGTGATAAATGGGCGGCACGGGGATGGGGGTAGTCGGTCGGTGGGTGGCCGTCCAACTCACGCGGACGAGCCAATCGGTAGGGCTATCAGTAGGCGAAGGTCAATGGCTTTTCGTCCGGTTCGGTCGTACTGTCCGGGCCGGTCCCGGCGCCACCGTCCGGCGGGTGTCTCCGCTGAACGGATGCCAGCGCCTCCTCCTCGGTCGGCGGACCGATCTTGACGTACTTCACCATCAGACCGACCTCGATCACCGCCAGCACGCCGTACAGCACGGTGAAGATGATCAGCGAGGTGAGCACGGCCCCGCCGGACACCGCGGGAGACACCGAATCGGCGGTCTTGAACAGGCCGACCACCGTCCACGGCTGGCGGCCCATCTCGGTGAAGATCCAGCCGGTGCTGTTCGCGACGACCGGTCCGGCGATGGAGATCATCGCCAGTCGCCACACCCACTTGGATTCCGGGAGCCGTCCCTTGCGGGTGAGCCACAGCCCGACGATCGAGACCAGGATCATGATGAACCCGGCGCCCATCATCAGCCGGAACATCCAGTAGACCAGCGGGATGTTCGGCCGGTAATCGCCTGGGCCGTACTGGTTCTCGAACTGCGCCTGGACGTTGTTGATGCCCTCGACGGTGCCGTCAAATGATCCGGTGGCCATGAACGAGAGCACCCCAGGAACCCGGAGCGACCACACCTCGCTGCTGCCGTCCAGCGTGCCGATGGTGATCAACGAGAAGGACGCGCTGGAGGTGGTGTCGTACAGCGCTTCCGCGGAGGCCATCTTCATCGGCTGGACCTCGGTCATCACCTTGGCCAGCATGTCGCCGGTGACGAGCACCGCCAGTGATCCGATCAGCATCCCGACCAGGCCGATCCGCACTGACGGCCGGAAGACCGAGACGTCGCGGCGCTTCATCAGGAAGTACGAGGAGATGCCGGCGAACATCGCCGCGCCGCTGAGCAAGGACGCCGCGAGGACATGGGAGTAGGCGGCGAGGTTCAGCGGCTGGGTGAGTACCGCCCAGATGTCGTTCATCTCGGCACGGGCGCCCTGGAGCCGGTCCTCGTTGACCGTGATGCCCACCGGGTTCTGCATGAACGAGTTCGCGGCGATGATGAAGAACGCCGACAGCATGGTGCCGATCGAGACCAGCCACATGCAGGTGACGTGCAGCTTGGCCGACAGCTTGTCCCAGCCGAAGATCCACAACCCGAGGAAGGTGGATTCCAGGAAGAAGGCGAGCAGTGCCTCCATGGCCAGCGGAGCGCCGAACACATCACCGACGAACCGTGAGTAGCTCGACCAGTTCATGCCGAACTGGAACTCCTGCACAATGCCGGTGACGACGCCGATCGCGAAGTTGATCAGGAACAACTTGCCCCAGAACTTCGCCGCCCGCAGGTAGACCGGGTTGCGGGTGCGCACCCAGGCGGTCTCGATGATGGCGATGAAGAAGGCCATGCCGATCGTGATCGGTACGAAGAAGAAGTGATAGACGGTGGTGATCCCGAATTGCCATCGGGCGAGCGCCAGTGAGTCCATCGGTGGCTCCTTCGTGCAGGTCGTTACGTCTCGTTACGTGCTACTAGGCCGATCGGGGACGATCGGACATGATCACGAGCGTGACGTCGGGCCACCACGACGTCCAAGGACCAAGGTCCCGAGTTCAGTGTGACGCCTCTCACGCCGGCTCGCAGAAATCGGCTCGTGTCCTACGCCAAGGGCGAACGCGCGGGATCTGGCGGCGTGCGGATGGCACGATGAGGGAGTTCGTAAGAGCGTTCAACCACCGGTCACGAATCCGGTGGTATCGAACAACCTGCAGGAGGCTCTGTCGTCTTAACACGTGAAGTCCCCGACCAACAGAACCAGGGTCAGCCCGGCTCCTGCCGTGAGGCCGGATCACCGGACGGCTCCTCGCAACCGAGGAGCCCGCACGCGCACGGTACGGATGTACCGCCACCAGCCGAGGTGGCCGACGATGGGAGGACACAATGACCGGAGCACTGGCCAGTCCCACGACGCTCACCGCCGCCGACCGCTGCGATCGCTGCGGTGCCGCCGCCGTGGTCCGCGCAGTCCTGCCGACCGGGGGCGACCTGCTGTTCTGCGGCCACCACGCCCGCGAGCACTCGACCCGGCTGGAGGAACTCGCCGCGGTCATCCACGACTCCCGCCACACCGGCTGACCGGCCGGCCGCCACCGTCGGACCTGGCAACAGACACATCCACCGCTCAGGGGCGCCCCGCACCGGGGCGCCCCTGAGTGTTTCCTGCGCACCCGTGCTCCGGTCCCGTCACCGGGTGACCGCTTCCGGCGCGACCCGGACCGCGCCACACTGGACCGGTGGTCCCCGCGTGGATTGATGGGTGGCGGTGGGCTCGGGAGATCAGGACCGTGGGTGCGCATCCAGCCGACATTCGTCGACGGCGCGCCCAGCCGACGAAAGGTGGGTCATGGGGCAGCCGCTACCGGGACGGTCGCTATCCGGATACGGGCCGCCTGCGGCCCTGACGGCCGCACCGCGGGCGGATGTGATGGGCGCCGTCCTGCTGATCATCGGCGGTATCGCCGGGGTGGCGCAGCTGTTCCTGCCGTGGCGCACCGTGACGGTCGACCCGGTGGGCACGGGCGTTCCGGCCGTCGACGACGGCTCGATCACGGGCTGGCGGATCTACCGGTTGATCAGGGCGGTGCCCGGACCCGGCGCCGACCTGTCCGTGGTGATGTACACCGTGCTCGGTGCGGCCGTCGGAGGCGGCGCACTGATCCTGCTCGGGCTGGCCATGATGATGCCCGTCAACCACCGCCCGCTCGGTCTGGCGGCCCTGCTGATCTCGATCCTGTTGATCCTCGGGTCGTGCTGGATGCTGGTCCGCGCCCGATCGATCTTCGACGCCGGCCTGAGCGGGTTGTTCGACCAGGCCCAGATCGGCTGGTACCTGTTCCTGGCCTGCGGGGTGCTCGCCTTCATCGGTGCGCTCAAGGCCCTGACAACCTGACAGACCGCCGCTGACGTCCGGCCGTCGACGTCGGCTGTGCACATCCCCAGTGCACATCCCCTGTGCACGTCCACTGTGGACCGTCAGATCAGAGCAGGCCGAGCAGGTGATCCCGACGCTGTTCGAGGATGTCCGGTCCGGCGGCGGCCGAGGCGGGACCGGGAACCGCACGGCGGGTCTGCGAATGCACTTTGGCGTGCGGCGCGCCGGTGCGCGCCGCAACCCGCCCGACCAGCTGGTTGACCTCCCGGCGCAGCGCGGCGGCGGCGCGCCATCCGGTGACCTCCGGGTCGGACTGCTCACGGTCGGCACCGTCGGCACCGCCGCCGCGCAGCCGCCCCGCGGCGTCCACCCGGCGTCGCAGGTGGGAGTCCCGCTGCGCCAGCAGGGCCGCCGTCTGCTCCGGCGAGAGCAGCCCCGGCAGACCGAGGAACGCCTCGTCCTCCGCGGTGACCTGCCCGACGGGTCCCACTGACCACTGGCCACCGCCGGGATCGGCCGTCACCGCCCGCCCGGAGTGCATGACGTGGGCGAACTCGGCCTGTGAGTCCAGCGTGACCATGGCGGGGACCAGGTCGCGCTCGGCCGGTGCCGGCAGGTCGAGCGGGTCGGCATCGCCGTCGTCGGCGGGCGGCGGGGGCGCCATCACGTGGTTGCGGTCGAGTTCGAGTTCGGCCGCCAGCGCGACCAGCGGCCGCACGGCGGGCAGGAACACCGTCGCCGACTCCCCCACCGCCCTGGCGCGAACCACCCGGCCGACGGCCTGGGCGAAGAACAGCGGCGTCCGGTAGCTGGTCATCCAGGCCAGGCAGGCCGCGCGCGGGATGTCCACGCCCTCGGAGATCATCCGGACGCAGACCGCGATCCGCTGGTCGGAGGTGCGGAACGCCTCGATCCGCTTCGACGCAGCGGGGTCGTCGGAGAGGATCAGCGCCGGTGCCTCGCCGGTGATCTTCCGGACCACCTTGGCGTAGGCCCTGGCGTCGTCCTGATCGCTGGCCAGCACGATGCCGGCCGCGTCGGTCATGCCGATCTCGCGCAGATGGGTGATCCGCTCGTCCATCGCGGCGATCACGTGCGGAACCCACCCGCCGGACGGGTCCAGCGCCGTCTTCCAGGCCGCGGCCTCCACCGATTTCGTCCCCGCGTCGGTCAGCGACGCGGCGATGACCTCTCCGGCGCTGTTTCGCCACCGCGACACCCCGGTGTAGGCGGCGAACACCACCGGACGAACCACCCCGTCGGTCAGCGCCTCCCGGTAGCCGTAGGTGAAGTCGGCAACAGAGCAAAGCAGGTCGCCGTCGGTCTCGTACGACACGAACGGGATCCGCTCACCCGGCCTGGTCCGAAAGGGCGTGCCCGTCAGGCAGACCCGGCGATGCACGTCACCGAAGGCCTCAGCGGTCGCCTCACCCCACGACAGCCCGTCGCCGGCATGATGGATCTCGTCGAGCACGACCAGCGTCCGCTGGCGGCGACAGCGGGCGGCGTGAATCGCCGGCCGCCCCGCCACCTGCGCATAGGTGGTGACGTACCCGTCCGCGCCGGCCGGCACCGGACCCTGAGCGTTGGTCATCCCCGGGTCGAGCATCAGCCCGACCGCGCCCGCGGCGTCCGCCCACTGCGTGCGCAGGTGGTCGGTCGGGCACACCACGACCACCCGGTCGATCACCCGGCGGGCCAGCAGCCGGCCGGCCAACGCCAGCGCGAACGTGGTCTTCCCGGCACCGGGGGTGGCCGTCAGCAGGAACCCGGAAGCCCTGTCGACCTCGTCGTAGGCGGTCAGCGCGGCGCGTTGCCACGGCCGCAGGCGCGTCTCGTCCAGGCGGACTCGAAGCACCTGTCGTCCTCCCAGCTCGCGGAAAAACCCCCGACGCCACGGCCGATCGCGTTGCCGCGACTGCCATCCGGCGGCTCGAGGGCCGTCCACGACCTTACCTGCGCCGCGGGCCGGTCCCGGCCAGCGCCACCAGGGTGTCACCGTGACCGTCCTGGGGGAACACTGCAGAAGTACGGACCGCGGGCCGTGGCGAACCGGACGATGCGAAGCCACGCGAACGTGTGCCAGGACGCGGCTGACCGATGGCCCGATGGCAGGCAGGGCGCCCGCGCCGGGCGGTGAGCGTTGCGGCCTCGTTTCCCGTGGTGTCGCTGTTCCGAACCGCGGGTGATCAGGGCATGCTCGTAGGGTGAGCAGCCCTCGTCCGCCGTTCGACGATCCGACCCGGCGACACCCGCCGGTCGGTCGGGTTGCTCCCGCGCCGGGGTCCACCCAGCCGATCGATGCCTCCGGCAGCGCGGCGCAGCCGGAAGAATCGGCACCGGGCATCAACGGAGTGACCCGGGCTCTGCCTGCCAACGGGCTCGCCTCGAGCTCGCCCGCGGATTCCGACGCCACGGTGGCGATCTACCGGACGGCGCACGCCCTGGCGACCGAGGGATCGGAGACGATCCCCTGGCACCAGCACGTCACCGGTCCGGTGCTGGTCCCCGTACCGAAGGTGCGGCACCGCTGGCGCAAGATCGTCGGCCGCACGCTGAGCAAGGCCTGGAGCGACTCGCTGTTCGGGATGAGCTCCCAGGCGGCGTTCTGGTGCGCGCTGTCCACCGCCCCGCTGTTGCTGGCGCTGCTGGGCATGATCGGTTACGTCGTCGGCTGGTACTTCCCGGATGGAACGATCGACCAGGTCAGGGAGCAGATCCTGCTGTTCCTGAACACCATCTTCAACGAGGAGGTCGCCAACAACCTGGTCGGCGACACGGTCAACACCATTCTGCGTAGCGGGCAGGCCGATGTGGTGTCGATCGGCCTGGTGATCAGCATCTGGGCCGGATCTTCGGCGATGTCGGCGTTCGTCGAGTCCATCACCATCGCCTACAACCAGCACGAATTCCGCCATCCGGTCGCCGAACGGTTCTTCGCATTGGCGCTGTACATCATCGCGTTGGCGGCCGGGATCGTCATGTTGCCGCTGCTGGCCATCGGACCCGAGTACCTGCCAAGGCTGTTCCCCGAGCCGTGGCGCGATCAGGTCGCGACGATCGTCAACTACGCCTATTTCCCGGTCATCGCCTTCGGGCTGATCCTGATGCTGTCGGTGCTGTACAAGGTCGCGCCCAAGCACAAACACCCCTGGTACCGCGGTGTGCCAGGCGCGTTCCTGGCCGCCGCCGTCTTCATCGTCGCCAGCGTCGGCCTGCGGCTGTACCTGTCGTACGTCTACTCGCACGGCCTGACCTACGGGGCGCTGGCCACCCCGATCACCTTCCTGCTGTTCTACTACTTCGTGTCGATGGCCGTCATCATCGGGGCGCAGTTCAACAACGCCATGCTCGAGTACTTCCCGCCAGGTCGGTCCAAGCGGGAGCAACGCAAATGGCGCGCCTACGACCCCGCCCGCGACGCCGCCGCTCCGGAGAATCCCGCATCGACGGGCCAACCCTGACAGCCGCCCCAGGATGATCGGGCCCAGCGTGATCGGGCCCAGCGCCAGGGTCAGCCGCCCTTGCGCATCCGGTCGTAGATCTTCTTGCAGTCCGGGCAGACCGGCGATCCCGGCTTGGCCTGGCGGGTCACCGGAAACGTCTCGCCGCACAGCGCGACCACGAAGTTCCCCGTCACCGCCGACTCGACGATCTTGGCCTTGCGGACGTAATGGAACATCTTCGGCGTGTCGTCAGTGTCCTGATCGACCGGCTTCTCGAGTACCTCGGTGGTCGTGCTCGTCATTGGTGTCTCCCGGCTGATTCGCTCTGCACGATCGTTACGGTCATGATGCCACCGCCGGAGAGATCGTCGGCATGGTCACGAAGGAGCCCGCTGTCCGACCGGACCCATCCAGCCGCACCCCGAGGTGGCCGACGCCGTGCGCACCGGCCGGGCGGTGGTCGCGCTGGAGTCGACCATCCTGGCCCACGGCCTCCCGCGCGGAGACAACCGGGAGACCGCGGACCGGATCGAGTCGGCGTTACGGTTCGGCGTGGCAGCGGGCACCGCGGCGGCCGGACGAGTGGGCGCGCGCCCGACGGTCGGCGCGGGGCCGACGGTCGGCGCGGGGCCGACGGGCTCACGACCGCCCGGCGGCGCCCGTTGACAGATCTGGGTCGGCGTCGACGGTCTCGGTGTCGCGGACTCGGCTCTGGCCGACCTGGAATCCGGGTGCGGGC
>DASQFG010000574.1:0-11897 GCA_035633315.1 Nakamurella sp.
GGGCGATGGCCCGAGATCGGGTGCGCCGCAACGTGGTCGAGCTGACTGACGTACCAACAGGGCGGGTCGGCCGGCCCTCGAAGTCGCTCACCCCGCGGCAGGCAGACGACGTGCTGACCCGCACTGCCGGTGATCGGCCGCACCACTACATCGTGGTGTCCATGCTGACCGGGGCGCGGACCGAAGAGCTGCGGGCGCTGCGCTGGGAACACGTCCGCCTCGGCGGCACGTCGGACAACGCCTCGATGGTGCCCGCGCATATCGAGGTGTGGCGGTCCGTCCGGGCGGGCGGGGACACCAAGACCCGCAAGTCGCGTCGCACCCTGGCCCTGCCTCACCGGTGTGTCGAGGCGCTGTGCAGGCAGCGGGTGCAACAGGCCGCCGACCGACTGGCCGCCGGCGACAAGTGGCGGGAGACCGGGCTGGTGTTCACGACCAGCGTCGGGACGGAGATGGATGCGGCCAATGTTCGGCGTGACTTCCGGCGAGCCCTCGCCCTGGTCCCCGGTCTCACGCCTGACCATTGGACACCGCGGGAGCTCAGGCACTCCTTCGTGTCGCTGCTGTCGGACGCCGGAGTACCGGTGGAGGAGATCTCCCGGTTGGTCGGGCACAGCGGCACCAGCGTCACCGAACTCGTCTACCGGCACCAGATCCGGCCCGTCATCCAGACCGGCGCGACCATCATGGACCAGCTGTTCGGCCGTCCCGGTCATGGTGCGTAGTCACGCAGTTAGTCGCTCAACGAGCAATTGGGCGCGGAATCACAACGCTGGAACTGCCTCTGACCTGGTGGAGCTGCGGGGAATCGAACCCCGGACCTCTTCGATGCGAACGAAGCGCGCTACCAACTGCGCTACAGCCCCATTGCCCGCGGATCCCTCCGCGAGCCGTCAGCAAGGATAGCAGCGGATCGCGCGCTGCCAAGCCGCCACGGAATGCCGCGCGCCACGCCACCACTGGCGATCGACGGACACACCTAACCGACCTTGAACGAGTCCCCCGTCAGCACCGGCACCCGCCGCGACACATCGACCTGCGCGGCCACCGCGATCTCCTCGCTGTAGCCGTCCTCGATCAGCTCTCGCCCCGACGCGCAGGCCGCGAGAGCGGCCTGCATGGCCGTGGCCGGCGACCGGCCGATCGACCGGTACGCGGCACGAGCGACGCCCGCCTCGGGCGAGACGGGCCCGATGCCGGCGGTCACCAACGCGTCGATCACGGCACCGGCCCCCCACATGTCCTCCACCGCGGGCCGCAGGGAGTCCCCGGGCCAGCGCTCCCCGGCGGCGACGACGGCGATGGGGCCGCGGGCGCTGCCGGTCACCCAGCGCGCCACCGCGGAGGCGTTCCGCATCGACGCACCGAGCACGACGGCGCCGGCCTCCCCCAACTGGCGGCAGATCGCCGCGCCGTTCGGCGAGGGCAGCACCAGCTTCGACGTGACCGACAGCGGCCCGCCCGGTTCGGCGGCCCGGCGCACGGACACCGGCGACAGGCTGACCCCGGTGGCCCCGGCCTCCCGGCGGCCGACGGCCAGCACGGCGCCCCTGGACGCCGCGAAGGCGGCGGCCGACACGTCACGCAGCCGGTACGGGAAGACCTCGATCCCGGCGTCGATGGCGACCGTGAGCGTCGTGGTGAAGGACAGCACGTCGACGACCACCACGGCCGCCGCGCCCGGTGCCACCGCCAGCGCGCCCTGAACGCCCCACTCGAACCGGATGCCGAACCCCGACTGGTTCGACCACGTCGGGGCCGCAGCCGGGGGCTTGCCCGGGCCGGTCATCGGGAGCGCTCACAGTCCTGAGATCGAGACTGGGATCGACACTGGGCGCGACCGGATGAACAGTGGTCCGCGCCGCTGTGCCCGGCTGGAATTCGCCCGGCTGGAATCCGCACCGCTGGAGTCACTGCCCGACGGCGCGCCGGTAGGTCACAGGCTCGTGGTACTGCTCGAGATCATCGAACCCCGGATCGTCGTCGTCCAGATCAACAACCTCCCGGCCTCGATCGGCATCCGAACGAACCCGACCCGGCCGTGATCGTCCGGACTCGGGACGGATCTGCCGGGCCCGTTGCAGCCGCTCCATCCGCCGCTGACGGATCGCTGCCTCGATCCGCACCTGCCGACGAAGGTACGTGAGGTACCCGGCCACCAGGACGACCGAGACGACCGCACCCACCCAGAACACCGAGACGGTCAGCAGCGCCGCGAGACTGAAGACGACGGTCGCGATCAGCAGCACGAAGGTGATCCGCCGCCGTTGCCGGTACCGGTAGGCGCGGGTCGCCTCTGCGGCCTCCGGGTCGTAGCCGCCGCGACCGGGCCGCCGGGGCACCGGACGCAGATGCTCGTCCTCGACGCCGTCGGGCCGGGACGGCGGCACCGGAGATGCGGCCGCGGTCTCCATCGCCCACTCGTCTTCGTCGACCTCGTCCGGGATCGTGCCGTGGTCGACGGGCCGCCCGCCATCGGGGTCCGCACCGTCGGCGCCGGAGATGTCAACAGCGACAGTGCTTTCGGCGTCCGACTCGAAACCGGCACCCACGGATCCGTAGCCGGGGGGACCGTCGCCGACAGGACCGTCTTCGTCGACACCGCGGTCCTCGTCGGTGAACGAGAGCTGCGGCTCGTCGTAAGCGGGCGGGGCCATGGTGGCGACGGGGCGATGGGACTCGGCCTGGGCGGCTGCCCACTCCTCCGCCGCGTCCGTTGGCTCGTGCTGCGGACCGGCTCCCACGCTCACCAGGACCTCCTCGGTTCTGCCAGATTGTCGATCGCGGCCTCGCGCCGGCCGCCCGGCACGCGCCCGGCGAGGCTTGCGGCGCAGCGATGCCGAGGCCCGGCGCAGCACCCGCATGCCCGCCCCGAAGGCCGGTGCCTGCGGGACTCGCTCGCGGCGCCGCGCGACCATCGGCACCAGCACCACCAGCCAGGCCACCACCAGTCCCACGACGATCAGGGACGTCGGAATATTCACGGGGCCTCCCCCCTCGGGCGTGACGCACAGCAGCACGCCGACACGGAGCTATCGCTCAAGATGACGCTAGCCAGGCGAGACCCGCTGGCCTGGTAGGGACACGCCCGCAGCCGCATCGGATCGGCCCAGTCGCGGCACGGAGTCGGCCCGGCCAGCTGGGACACGCCCCCAGCCGCATCGGATCGGCCCAGTCCAGCGGCTCGTCACATCGACTCGGGGACGGCGACCGTGGGGGCGGCGGCAGGTGCGCGGACCACACTCGGGTCACCCCTTCTTGCTGGCCCGCCACCGTTCCAGCAACTCCGGCAATCCACCGGGCAGCTCCTCGATGGTCATCGCGAACAGCAGGTGGTCCCGCCAGGCGCCGTTGATGTCCAGGTAGCGGACGAGGTGACCCTCCTGGCGGAAGCCGAGGTGCGCGACAACCCCACGGCTGGCGAGATTCTCGGGCGCGATGGTGGCCTCGATCCGGTGCAGCCCCACGGGTCCGAAGCCGTGCGCGACGATGAGCGCGACGGCGGCGGTGGCCACGCCGTTCCCGTGCCATTGCGAGGCGACCCAGTACCCCGCCCAGCCGGATCGGAGCGCGCCGCGCTGGACGCCGCCGAGCGTCACCTGGCCGGCGAACTTGCCGTTCACGGTGATCGCGAACGGCACCACCTCGCCGCGTCGGGCGCCCACCCGGAGCAGCGATCGGTGCGAGCGCCACAGGCTTCTGGTGTGCCGCTGCGCCCAGGTCAGGTCGCTGGTGGCGTCCCATGGGGCGATGAAGGGTTCGTCGGCCAGCCGGGTCCGCTGCCAGGCGTCCCCGTCGGAGCGGCGCAGCGGCCTGGCGTCCACCCGGCCGACCCTGGTGTCCAGCGGCCCCAGCCGGGTGGGCCACCCCGGGTGCTGACCGGAAAGCCCACCGGCCGGGAACCCAGCCGGATCGAACACGGCGTTACGCCCGCTGCGCCAGAAACGACACCAGAACCTCCGCGCCGATCGGCACCTCGGTGGTCACCTCGTCGATGAGCACCAGGCAGTTGGCCTCCGCGAGCGACGCGAGCAGGTGGGTCCCGCCCCCGCCGCCGAGGATGTGCACCAGGTACTGGCCCTCGTCGTCACGCATCAGCTGCCCGCGCAGGAACTGCCTGCGACCCACCGGCGAGAGGATCGGCTCGAGGGTGCGGGCCGTCACCGTCCGGCGGTAGGGATTGCGGCGGCCCAGCATCACCCGCAGCATCGGCCGGACGATCACCTCGAAGACCACCAGCGCGGACACCGGGTTGGCCGGCAGCAGGAAGGTCGGCACCTGGTCGGGGCCGAGCAGGCCGTAGCCCTGGGCCGATCCGGGCTGCATGGCGACCCGGGTCAGGTCGAGGGTGCCGAACTCGGCCAGCGCCTCCACCACCAGCTCGGCGCTGTGCCCGCCGGCCGCACCCGAGACCACCACCATCTCCGAGACCAGCATCCGGGCCTCGATCAGCTCGCGCAACCGGCGCGGATCACGGGGTGCGATACCCACCCGGGTGGCCTCCGCGCCGGCGTCGCGAGCGGCCGCGGCGAGCGAGAACGAGTTGACGTCGTAGACCTGGCCGGGCCCCGGGTGACGGGCCACGTCGACCAGCTCGTCACCGACCGAGACGATCGACACCCGCGGCCGCGGATGCACCAGGATCTTGTCCCGGCCGACGGCCGCGAGCAGCCCGACCTGCGGCGATCCGATGAACGCGCCCGACCGGACGGCGACGTCACCGGGTTGCACGTCCTCTCCGGTGCGGCGCACGAACTCTCCGGACGCGACCGGCTTGGACACCGACACCCGGGCCTCGGTGCCCTGGGTCTGCGAGCGTGGGACGACGGCGTCCGCAACGGTGGGTAACGGAGCGCCGGTGGCCACGTACACCGTCTGAAGGGGCTGCAGCCGATGTGCGGTCCGCACCCCTGCCTCGATGTCACCGACGACCGGCAACACCACGGGGTGACCCGGCGAGGCGATCGCCACATCCACCGAGCGCACGGCGTAACCATCCACGGCAGCCTGATCGAAGGCGGGCAGCGGCGCGGAGGCCACCACCTCCTCGGCACACAGCAGACCCTGGGCCTCCGAGATCGCCACCCGGACCGGGGCCGGGGTCACCGCGGTGGACAGCACCTTTTCCAGCTGCTCGGCGACTGTTCTCATGCCCGGGTCCCTGATCGCCGACCGGCGGGCAGACCGGCGCCCCCATGGGCCGGCACGGTCGCGACGTCGAGGTTCATGGTCGGTAACGCTAACCCCTGCGGCCCCGCTACCCGGGGCGACACCGCCCGTCACGGCCACGGACCCGACCGCCCCACCCGCAACGCCGGGTGACCTACGGTGATCGCGTGCCGTCCCCACCGGAGTCCGTCGCGGCCGCGAAGGCCCTGTTGCGGCAGCCGCTGATCGCGGCGCGGCTGGCCCGGACGGAGGCGCAGCGCGCCGCTGCCCGCGACGCCGTTGCCGCCCGGCTGACCGCGAAACTGTCCGGTGCCGCGGCGGTCGCCGGGTACCTGCCGCTGCCGACCGAGCCGTTCACCGCGCGCGTGCTCGACGCGTTGGTGGCGGCCGGAACCCGGGTGCTCGTCCCGGTGGTCACCGGAGCAGCACCGTTGGACTGGTGCGCGTACCCCGCGCCGCTGCGCACCGGTGCGTTCGGCATCGAGGAACCGGTCGGCGAGCGGCTCGGTGCCGCGGCGATCCGTGAGGTCGACGCCGTGCTGGTCCCCGCGCTGGCGGTGGGCGCGGACGGGCACCGACTCGGCCGGGGCGGCGGTCACTACGACCGGACGCTCGCCCTGCTCGCTGCCCTGCGCCCCGCGGGGCTGCCCGAGCGGATCGCCGTGGTGTTCGACGGCGAGGTCCTTGACTCCGTGCCGTTCGATGCGCTGGATCAGCGGGTGTCGGCGGTCGTGACGCCAGGCGACGGCCCGCGGCAGCTGGGCCCTGGCGACGAACCGAACCGGATGTGACACCCGGAGGGCGAGTGGAGAGCACGGGGCCGGAATCAGCGGCTCCCGCTGAGCGTTGAGCAGGGCGTGCCGTGGTCGGTCGATGATCGGGTAATGCCGTCACATTTGCGCGGGTACGGGCTCGGGGAGCATCATCGGACTGGCAGTCTTCCGCGCCGAGTGCCAGACCAGTGCCTGATTTCCCGTCAAACCTCACGGTCCTGGAGGACCTCGTGCCCACGTATCAGTACGCCTGCACCGACTGCGGACACCGCTTCGAAGCGGTCCAGGCGTTCACCGACGACTCGCTGACGACGTGCCCGGAGTGCGGCGGCAAGCTGCGCAAGGTCTACGGGTCCGTCGGCGTGGTCTTCAAGGGCAGCGGCTTTTACCGGACCGACTCCCGCGCCGCGTCCAGCGACGTCAGCCCCGACAAGAGCTCGGACAAGTCGGGGGGCGAAAAGTCCGGCAGCGAGAAATCCGGCAGCGAGAAATCGGACAAGCCGGCCGCCAAGCCGGCCAGCGGGGGATCGGGTTCCGGGTCGAGCTCGTCGAACGGGTCGTCCTCCGGCGGGACCTCGTCCGGCAGCTCCAGTTCTTCCGGAGGCTCGGGCGGCACGAAAGCCGCAGCTCACTGACCCTGACCGCGACCGGTCCTGCTCATTCTCGGCGCATTTCTTCGTCCGCGCTCACCCCCACCCGGCTCTCTATTGCCATACTGGGCCGGGTGTCGAACCTCTCGTCGTGCCGCGCACCGCTGACCCGTCGCCTTTGCCTGACGGCCGTCCTGTTGGTCGCCGCGCCCGCCTCCGCCGCCTGCACCGGGACTGCCTCGACCCCTGGTCCGACCAGCGCCACCGCGTCCACGGCGCAAGGCGGGAAGTCAACGGCGCAGGGCGGCGCAACGAGCAGCCCCGGGCCCGGTGTCGGCTCGGCCACCGGCACCTCGGACGACACCTCAATCGGCACCGCATCGGAGACGTCGATCCCGAGCCAACTCCAGGTCAGCACGGTCGCGACCGGCCTGCAGGCCCCCTGGGGACTGGGCTTCCTGCCGGACGGCACAGCGGTCGTCACCGAGCGGGACGAGGCGAAGGTGCTGGCGATCGGCCCGGCCGGCGCCGTGTCCGAGCTGGGCACCATCTCCGGCGTCGCACCCGGCGGCGAGGGCGGTCTGCTCGGTGTCGCTGTGTCGCCGACTTTCGCGCGGGACCAACTCCTGTACGTCTACTACAGCGCGGACGAGGAGAACCGGATCGCGACGGTCGCGCTCCGCGGCGGCACGCTGGCCGACCAACGCGACATTCTCACCGGGATCCCCCGAGCGTCGATTCACAACGGCGGCCGTGTGCGTTTCGGCCCGGATGGGCTGCTGTACGTCGGCACCGGCGAGAGCGGCGACGAGCCGCTCGCCCAGGACCTGTCCAGTCTCGGCGGCAAGATCCTGCGCCTGTCCCCCGACGGGTCGCCGGCGCCCGGCAACCCGTTCCCGCAGGCTCCCTTGGTGTATTCCTACGGACATCGGAATGTGCAGGGGCTGGCGTTCGATCCGGAAGCCCGGCTCTGGGCCTCCGAGTTCGGTCAGAACACCTGGGACGAGCTGAATCTCATCCGGCCGGGCGGGAACTACGGCTGGCCCGAACAGGAGGGTCAGGGTGGGGGAACGGATTTCGTTCAGCCGCAACGGGTCTGGCCGACCAGCGAGGCGTCGCCGAGCGGCGTCGCGGTCCTGGGCGGGTCGGTGTGGATGGCCGGCCTGCGCGGCGCGCGGCTCTGGCAGATCCCTGAGTCGGGGGATGGCACGCTCGACCCGGTGCCGCAACTCGTCGGCGAGTACGGGCGGCTGCGGACGGTGGAACCGGCGCCGGACGGCAGCCTGTGGGTGATGACCTCGAACACCGACGGCCGCGGCCAGGTGCGGGACGGGGACGACCGGATCCTGCGGATCACCGTCAGCTGAACCCCACGCGCACCACCCACTCCGCTCTTGCGGAGCGTTACGTGGACGCCGAGTTGTCCACCGTCTTCCCTTGCGGAACACCCATTGGCGCGCTGATCCGAGCAGTTGTCCACAGCTCGGCGAAGCTCGCTGTCCCGATCCGCCGGTGACCTCCTACCGTTCCGGCCATGACGTCGTCGCAGCGCCGCTCGGCCGGGCTGGCCCCCCGCTGGCGGGATCGGATCTGGCTGGCCGCCACGGGCCGCAGACGGGGCGGTCGAGCGTCGAGGGTGGCCCGCCGGGCGCTCGCCCTGGTGCTGGTGGTGATCGCCGGGTTCATCGCGCTCGGACCGCGGCGCAGCGCGGAGCTCGGTTCGCCGGTGCTGGTGCTGACCCGGGACCTGCCGATCGGGGCGACGATCGCGGACGGCGACGTCGACATCGGCCGGCAGACCGCCGTTCCCGACGGTGCGATCGCCGACCCGGTGACCGCGATCGGCCGGGTGCTGGCCGGCCCGACCCGGCGTGGCGAGGTGCTCACCGACGTCCGCCTGGCCGGCACCGAAGGACCCGATCCCGGACCGGGGCGGGTCGCGGTGCCCGTGCGACCGGCCGACCCGGCGATCGTCGACCTGCTCGGGACCGGGATGCATGTCGCGGTCATCGCCGTCGACGAGGACGGATCCGCCGAACTGCTGGCGCCGGACGCCGTGGTGCTGAGCATCGCGCAGGAGTCGGTGCGCGGTACCGATCGCCCGGTCGTGCTGGCGGTGCCCGCCGAATCCGCGGATCGCATCGCTGCGACCGCGCTGACCGGCACGATCGCTGTCCGGTTCACCTGAACGACCCAATCGGCAGGTATCGTCTCGGGCCCGACCCGGTTCGACAACCAGCCAGGGCCGGCACCCACCATCCGGCGGCAGGGCGTCGTCGTCAGGGGAGACATCATGCTCAAGGGTTTCAAGGACTTCATTCTCCGCGGGAACGTGATCGACCTCGCGGTCGCGGTGGTCATCGGCGCCGCGCTCACCGCGCTGATCGCGGCCATCACCGCCAACCTGATCGAACCGGTGCTCAACGCCCTCGGCGGGGTTGACACCGGCGGCTGGGGTTTCTACGTGAATCCCGACAAGCCCGACACCTTCGTCAATGTCGGCGCGATCATCACGGCGTTCATCACGTTCCTGATCACCGCCGCGGTCGTCTTTTTCGTCTTCATCGCGCCGATGAAGGCGATCAACGTCCGGCGCAGCGCCAAGAAGACGCCGGTGAAGGCCGACCCCACCGAGGTCGACCTGCTTGTCGAGATCCGCGATCTGCTCAAGGCCGGCAATGTGGACGCTGCAGCAACGGCGTCGGCCCTGACCTCGCCGGGCACCGGCGAAAGCTGACCGCTGCGTCGGCGCTTCGATCGGTCACGGTCAGCCGTGGTGCGGCGGCCGGTTCTCCCGGTACCAGCGTTCCCGCTCTGCCCCATCGGCGGGCTCGGGATCACGCTCGTCACCGGTGACGGTCGGCAGAACCTCGCCGAAGACCTCGTCGAGTCTGCGGCGCTCCCGGAAGCCCGGCTTCGGGCGGCTCGCGGCCTCCCGATCGCGGTCGGCATCGCCGTCGGCGCCGGGAGCACCGTCGGGCGTGGATTGTTCGTGGTCGTTCATCGCGATAGCCCTGCCGCGCCGCCCGGTCCGCAGAGCACCACCGATAGATTCATTCCGGCAGCTTCCCACTGCCGACCGGCATTCCGGTCGCCCGCTGCGCAGAAGGCGAGATCGCGATGGGGTTCATCGACAAGGCCAAGGGCGTCGCGGGCGACCTGACCGGCAAGGCCAAGGGTGTCGCCGACAGCGTGACCGACAAGGTGACCGACGTGGCCGGACCTGCGTGGGAAAGAACGAAAGACGTCGCCGGGGACGCCGCTCACAAGGCCGCCGTGACCGCGGCTCCGGCGGTGGAGAAGACAAAGGCCGTCGCGGCCACGATGAGCCAGGTCGTGGCTGGAGCCGTCGGCGACCTCAAGGACAAGGTCTCTGGCGACAAGGGCTGAACCCCGCACAGGGTTCCGAGCAAGTCCGCCCGCGGAGATCGACTGCCGACGCCCCTGTTCGACCAGGCCGGGCGGCCGTCAGCGCCCTTGTCAGATCTCAGTGTCGGACAGCTCCCCGATGACGTGGATGGCCAGCGGGTTCAACGTGGCCAGCCCGTCCCTGATCGCCGCGCGGGACCCGGCGATGTTCGCCACCAGGGTCGAGCCCGACACTCCCACCATGCCGCGGGAGATGATCGCGTCCATGACTCCGGCTGCCATCCCGGACCAGCGCAGCGCCTGGGCCACACCGGGCAGTTCGCGGTCGATGACCTCAGCGGTGACGTCCGGCGTCACGTCCCGCGGCGACACCCCGGTGCCGCCGACCGTCACCACCAGGTCGACGCCGCCAATGACGGCGGTATTCAGCGCGGTCCTGATCGCGACCGCGTCCGATGGCACCGCCACCGATCCGTCAACGACGAATCCGGCCTCACTCAGCAGCTCGGTGACCAGCGCACCGGCTCCGCCGTCGTCCTCGCCGTGCAGGGCCTGATCGGTGATGGACACGATCAGCGCTCGCCCGGCATGGAAATTGGTCGACATTCCGCAGGCCTCCTGGTGGCTTTCCGCGCGCAATCCGTCGCGGCCGCCCCCCCGGGCTACAAGGATAAGGGGACGAGTCAGCCTATCGCCCGACCGCCCGACCGCCCGACCGCCCGACCGCCCGGCGGGTGGGCGGGACTCGGCGGTGCGCGACGCATCGCCGGCATCGTTGACGCGGCCCGACCGGCTTGCATCCGCAGCGTTCGGGCCGGTCCCCCGTGCCGCACCGTGCCGCACCCCCTAAGCTCATGCCGCCACGCTGCCCGATGTGCCCGACCAGCGGCGCTCGCCCGGTTCCCGCCGGCGACCGTGAAGGAGCATGACCAATGACCAACCGCCGGACCACCGCACGGGACCTGGCCCAGATCGCGATTTTCGCGGCGCTGATCGCCGCGCTCGGTCTGCCCGGAACGATCACCGTGGGATCCACCGGCGTGCCGATCACCCTGCAAACGTTGGGCGTCATGCTCGCCGGCGGCATCATCGGTGCCCGCAAGGGATTCCTGTCGGTCTTGGTCTTCCTGACGCTGGCGACCGCGGGCCTGCCGTTGCTGGCAAGTCGGGTTGTTGGCTTTGCCATCTGGACGGGACCGTCGGCCGGCTATTTCGTCGGCTGGCTTGTGGGCGTTGCAGTGATCGGCTGGCTGACCGCGAAAGCTCTTCCGGCGTATCCGTTGTGGCTCGGTATCGTGATCAACTTCATCGGCGGGATGTTGATCGTCTATGTGTGCGGCGTCGCCGTGCTGGCCTTCCGCATCGGCTTCGTCCCTGCGGTGACCGGCAATTTCCTGTTCCTGCCCGGCGACGCCCTCAAAGTGCTGGTCGCGTCGATCGTGATCAAGCAGGTGCACCGGGCCTACCCCGGGCTGATCGGCCCGGGGACCACCGGCGAGCCGGTGCCCGCTGACGCCACCATGCGCGCCGACGCCGCAGTCCCCGCTGACACCACCATGCCCGCCGACGCCGCAGTCCCCGCTGACGCCACCATGCGCGCCGACGCCACCATGCGCGCCGACGCCGCAGTGCCGGCTGACGCCTCGGCTACCCAGAACGCCACCGTGGACGGCACCCAACCGGTCGACGGGCCGAGCGTCAAGCCCTGACGGTGGCGGCCGCCGCTCCACAGGCTGCAGCCCTGGACCTGGGCGCTCACGGCGCCTCGCCTGCCGTCACCGTGCATGGCCGGACCGTCAGCTACCGGGAAATGGCCCAGCTGATCGAGCGGGTTGACACCAGCCGCGACTGGCTGGACGCGACCGGCCTGCCGGTGACGGACGCGCTCGCCACCATTCTTGCCGCGGCCAGGGCCGGTGTCCCGGTCCTGATCGCGGATCCTGCCGGACCTCGCGAGACGGCCGACGCCGCAGCGTCGGCACCGCCGGGCACCTTC
>DASQFG010000575.1:0-4210 GCA_035633315.1 Nakamurella sp.
GGACCCGCTCGTCGCGGTCGATCATCGGATCATCCTCCCGCAGTGTCTGAGACGCTGGCGCTGTTACTGACACGTCGGCCGTGGATTCGGCTACATTGATCGCGTCGGGTGACCCGCTGGATCGGATGCTTGTCAACCGGAAATGCGTTGACGGGGAACCGATCTCCGCCACTTCGAGCTGTTTCTGCTGGTCACGAAAAGAGAGTGAGGAATCGTGACGGTTGTCAAGATCAACGCCATCACCGTCAGCTCGGACAGCGGTGACGAACTCGCCCGGCGTTTCGCCGCCCGCGCCGGCGCCGTCGACAACCAGGACGGCTTCGAGGGTTTCGAGCTGCTGCAACCCACCGACGAGCGCACCACCTGGCTGGTCGTCACCCGGTGGCGTGACGAGGAGTCGTTCAAGGCCTGGATGTCCTCCCCGGCTTTCGGCCACGGTCACCGCTCCGAGGCCGAGCGGCGCGGTGAGCAGGCACCCGCCCCGGTCGGAGTCAGCAGCGAACTGTGGTCCTACCAGGTCGCGGGCGGTTCGTCGGCGCGGCCGAGCGGCTGACCCGGGACCCGCGGCGACCCGGTGACGAGGTGACCGGCCCCGCGATGCGCGCGGCTGAGGTTCACGAATACGCCTGGATACCCAACTTGATCGCCAATGCCAGCCCGGCGGCGCCGATCAGCAGCCGGAGGATCAGCGCGGGCGCCCAGCGCACCACCGAAGGACCCATCCGCGACCCGATGAAACAGCCGAGGCCCAGCGGGATCACCGCCGACCACTGCACCGGCGCCAGGAACACGAACGCCAGTGCGGCCACGCTGTTCGCGATGCCGAGGATAGCGTTTTTCGCGGCGTTGGCGCGCGGCAGCGTGGTGTGCATGGTGCGGAGCAGCAGACCCAGCAGCAGCACTCCGGCGGCCGCGCCGAAATAGCCGCCGTAGATGGCGATGAGGAAGATCGCGCCACCCTGGCCGACCAGCTGAGCGGTGGTGGGCCCGGTGTCGAGAGCAGCCTCGTCCGCGGTGCCGACGGCCTTCCGCCGGCGGGGCACCAGGATGGTCAGCGACGCGAAGCCCAGCAGCAGCGGCACCAGCTTCTCGAACCCCTCGGCCGGCGTGGACAGCAATAGCGCCGCACCCACCGCGCCACCCAGCATGGCCACCGGGGCGAGCCTTTTCAGCCGGGGCGCCTGACCCTTCAACTCCGGCCGCGACCCCAGCACCGAGCCGACACCGGTGAACACCAGGGCCACGGTGTTGGTGACGTTCGCCGTCACCGGCGGCAGGCCGATGGCCAGCAACGCCGGATAGGTGGCCAGCGAGGCAAGGCCGGCGATGCTGCCGGAGAGCCCGCCGGCGATGCCCGCCGCCACCAGGAAGGCGAACTCGGCCGGCGACACCCGGTCGATACTTCCAGTCCGGCGCACGGTTCGCGGCGGTGGGTGGGTCGGCCAAAGGGCAGGACGTCGGTCAGTGCGGCGAGCGTCAGGGATCAGGCGCTGGTGACGCGGTACACGTCGTAGACGCCCTCGACGCCACGGACCATCCGGAGCAGGTGACCCAGGTGCTTGGGGTCGGCCATCTCGAAGGAGAACCGGGAGATCGCCATCCCGTCCTTGGACATCGACAGGTTCGCCGACAGGATGTTGACCTTCAGGTCGGCCAGCGTCTTGGTGATGTCGGACAGCAGCCTGGCCCGGTCCAACGCCTCGACCTGCACGGTGACCAGGAACACCGATGCCGACATCGGGTCCCAGGAGACCGGCACCAGCCGGGCCTGGTCCGCGCGCAGCGACCCGGCGTTGGTGCAGTCGATGCGGTGCACCGAGACCGAGCCGCCCTTGGTGATGAAGCCGAGGATCTCATCACCCGGAACCGGAGTGCAGCACCGCGCGAGCTTGACCTGGATCTCGCTGACGCCCGTCACCAGCACCCCCACATCGCCGGTGGCCCGCGACCGCCGCCGGCCGACAGAGGGCGCGGAGCGTTCGGCGATGGCGGCGCCGACCTCCTCCTCGCCGCCCAGGTAGGAGACCACCTTGGAGACGACAGTCGTTGCCGCGACATGGTTCTCGCCGATCGCGGCGTACAGCGCGGCGATGTCACGGTAGCCAAGGTCGTGGCCGACGGCGGCCAGCGCGTCGTGCGAGATCAACCGCTGCACCGGCAGTCCCGCGCGGCGAGCGGCCTTGGCGATGGCGTCCTTGCCGAGTTCGACGGCCTCTTCCCGGCGGGATTTCGCGAAGTACTGGCGGATCTTCGTCTTCGCCCTCGACGATGCGACGAACCCGAGCCAGTCCCGGCTGGGCCCGGCGGTGGGCGCCTTGGAGGTGAAGATCTCAAGGATCTGACCGTTGGACAGCGTCCGCTCCAGGGCGACCAGGCGGCCGTCGACCTTGGCGCCGATACATCGGTGCCCGACCTCGGTGTGCACCGAGTAGGCGAAGTCGACAGGCGTGGAACCCGCTGGCAGCGTGTGGATGTCGCCCTTGGGGGTGAACACGAAGATCTCGCTGTGCGCCATCTCGTAGCGCAGGTTGTCCAGGAACTCGCCGGCGTCGCCGGCTTCCTTCTGCCAGTCGAGAAGTTGCCGCATCCAGGCCATTTCGTCCACGGACGCGCCGGCGCCGCTGTGTGTGCCCTTGGTTTCCTTGTACCGCCAGTGCGAGGCGATGCCGTATTCGGCGGTGTGGTGCATGTCGTGGGTGCGGATCTGGATTTCCAGTGGTTTTCCCTCTGGGCCGATCACCGTGGTGTGCAACGACTGGTACACCCCGTAGCGGGGTTGGGCGATGTAGTCCTTGAAACGGCCGGGCATCGGTGCCCACAACGCGTGCACGACACCCATTGCCGCGTAACACTCCCGGACGGTGCCAACCAAAATGCGGACGGCGACCAGATCGTGGATCTCGTCGAATTCCCGGCCGCGCACCTGCATCTTCTGATAGATCGAGTAATAGTGTTTGCCGCGTCCGACCACTTGCGCCGGAATCTTCGCAGCACCCAGTTCGGCGTCCAATTGCTGGGTGACGGCGGCGAGATAGGTCTCCCGGGATGGCGCCCGATCGGCTACCAGCCGGACGATCTCGTCGTACCGCTTGGAGTGCAGGATCGCGAACGCCAGATCCTCCAGCTCCCACTTGACGGTGGACATGCCCAGCCGGTGCGCCAGCGGTGCCAGCACATCGAGCGTCTCCCGCGCCTTGCGCGCCTGCTTGTCCGGCGGCAGGAAGCGCATGGTGCGCATGTTGTGCAGCCGGTCCGCCAGCTTGATCACCAGCACCCGCGGGTCCTGGGCCATGGCGATGATCATCTTGCGGATCGTCTCGGCCTCGGTGGCGTCGCCGAAGCGCACCCTGTCCAGCTTGGTCACCCCGTCGACCAGGTGCGCGACCTCGTCACCGAATCCCGTGGTGACCGCCTCGAGCGTCAGCGTGGTGTCCTCGACGGTGTCGTGGAGTAGCGCGGCGACCAGGGTGGTGGTGTCCATGCCCAGCTCGGCCAGGATGGTCGCCACCGACAGCGGGTGGGTGATGTAGGGGTCACCGGACTTGCGGACCTGCCCGTTGTGCGCCTTCTCCGCGACCTCGTAGGCGTGCTGGATGAGCCGGAGATCGGCCTTCGGATGGATCTTGCGGTGCACCGCGAACAATGGTTCGAGCACGGTCCGGTTCGACGGGGCACCGGCGCGCTGGCCGCTCATCCGGCGGGTGATGCGGGCCCGGACACGGCGGGTGGCCGACACCGCGGCATTGGGTTCCGAGAGTTCCGAGAGTTCCGAGAGTTCCGGGAGATCCGAGAGTTCCGGGAGATCCGGGGCTTCCGGCTCGGCAATCGGTTCGACGAGCAGCGACTGCGTCGCGGGTGCGGCGACCGGGGTTTCCGGCTCGCGCTCGACCTGCAGCGCAAGGTCCTGCAGTTCCTGATTCCGGGCCGGTGAGAGCGGCGGGGACGGCCTTGCTCCGGCCGAGGCCGCCGAGGCGGGGCCAGGAGTGGGAGTCGGGTGGTGCGCCGGGGGTGGCACCACCCTCGGCGTGGATGTGGGTGTGGGCGCCGGGCCAACGGCAGCGGTGGTAGCCAGCACCGCTGACGGCACCGGGGCAGGAGGTGCCGGGGCAGGAGGTGCCGGGGCAGGAGGTGCCGGGGCAGGAGGTGCCGGGGCAGGAGGTGCCGGGGCAGGAGGTGCCGGGGCAGGAGGTGCCGGGGCAGGAGGTGCCGG